>NZ_RCNW01000201.1:0-29363 GCF_004307605.1 Pseudomonas sp. Sample_24 | reverse complement strand
TCGGCGGCCTGGCTGCAGGAGCGTGCCACTTCGTTGGCGGTGGCGACCATTTCGTGGAACGCCGTGGACACCATGTCCACCGCTTCACGCTGGCGCCCGGCGGCTTCAGCCATATCGCTGGAAACCTGGGTCGAGCTTTTGGACGTGGCGAGAATCTTCGTCGCGGCACCGCCGATGCTCTGGATCAGGTTGCGAATCGCGGTGAGGAACTGGTTGAACCAGCTGGCCAGTTGCGCGGTTTCGTCGCTGCCACGGATCTGCAGGTTTTTTGTCAGGTCGCCTTCACCTTGGGCGATGCCTTCCAGGCCATCGGCCACGCTGCGGATCGGACGCACGATGACGCTGGCGAAACTGGCGCCGACCACGGCGAAGATCACCGCCAGCACCGCTGCAATGATCGCGATCAACCAGGTCAGCTGGGTCGCGGTGCTCATTACGTCGCTTTGCTTGATCAGGCCGATGAAGGTCCAGCCCAGTTGCTCCGACGGCCAGACGTTGGCCATGTAGCGCTCGCCATCGAGTTCGACTTCGACCAGTCCTTTGCCAGCCTTGGCCAGCTGCGCATAACCTTCGCCGAGGCTGCTCAGGGCCTTGAAGTTGTGCTCCGGTTGCTTCGGGTCCACCAACACGGTGCCGGTGTTTTCCAGCAGCATCAGGTAGCCGGTTTCGCCAAGCTTGATCTGTTTCACCAGTTCGGTGAGCTGTTTGAGCGACACGTCGATGCTGACCACGCCGCCGTTACTGCCCAGCTTGTTGTCGATGGTGCGTACGGTGCTGACGTAGGACGTGTCGTTTTCGGCCCAGTAATAGGCCTCGGTACGGAACGGCTTGCCCGGTTTTGCCTGGGCCGCCTTGTACCACGGACGCTGGCGCGGGTCGTAGTTGGCCAGCTTGGCATCGTCCGGCCACGACACGTAGCCACCGGCGGCGGTGCCGAGAATCGCGTAGGCATAGGATGGGTGAGCATTGCCCAGGTCCTGCAGGAAGCCGAAGATCTTTTTGTCCATCTCGCCTTGGGGGATGGTCTCGGCGTTGGCGGCCATGTAGGTCTTGAGGCTGTCGTCGGAATTCTTGATCAACGGTTGCTTGGCCAGGTACTCGACGTTCTGGCTGATACCGTCGAAAAACAGTTGCATGGCATTGCTGACCTGACGGATTTCTCGGCCGCTGCTGTCGACGAATCCGTCCTTGGCATCACTGCGCAAGTTCAGCACAACGAGGGTGGCGACCAGCACCACGGGCAAGCAGGCGATGATTGCAAACGCCCAGGTCAACTTCTGTTTGATGTTCATCCGCGCTCCAGATTTTCTTGTAGGCCCACGCAGTGCAGATGACTCGCGGATTTTTGGCAGCCGAAAACGTTCTTGGTCTACTCGAATCCTTGAGTGCGATGCGCTATTTGTTGGGGAAGCGTTTGTCGGACAATTCACTTTGTCACTTAGGACTTCGGCTGTTGTCGGAGGAAATTGAGGGGCGCCAGGAAAAATCCTGCGAAGCGCGGGAAGGCGGATGTCAGCTTCTGTCACAAATGCCCTCGCAGGCCCTGAAGAACAAGCGACACAGCCTCGGCTATGATCATTGGCGCCCGGCGATGGACGTCAGGTTTTTGTGAGGAATCCGGCACATTGTGTGCTTTGTGTTGCTCCTGGCAGTGTTCATAGGTCGGCCCCCCCTCCCACCGGTGAGTGGATTGCCGTATAACGAATGACTTTCGCGTGTTTGGTAATAAAGGACCCACAATAAAAGCTGATGAAGACTCCAAAACGCATTGAACCCCTGATCGAGGACGGTCTGGTCGACGAGGTGCTGCGCCCACTCATGAGTGGTAAAGAAGCAGCTGTTTATGTAGTGCGCTGCGGCAACCAGCTACGTTGCGCGAAGGTCTACAAGGAGGCGAATAAACGCAGTTTCCGCCAGGCAGCCGAGTATCAGGAAGGCCGCAAGGTGCGCAACAGCCGTCAGGCCCGGGCCATGGCCAAGGGCTCCAAGTTTGGCCGCAAGGAAACCGAAGACGCCTGGCAGAACGCCGAAGTGGCGGCGCTGTTCCGTCTGGCCAGTGCCGGCGTGCGGGTGCCCAAGCCGTATGACTTTCTCGAAGGCGTGCTGCTCATGGAGCTGGTGGCCGACGAATACGGCGACGCCGCGCCGCGATTGAATGACGTGGTGCTGGAGCCTGATCAGGCCCGCGAGTATCACGCCTTTCTGATTTCGCAGATTGTGCTGATGTTGTGTACCGGTTTGGTGCACGGTGACCTGTCCGAGTTCAACGTTCTGCTGACGCCGACCGGTCCGGTGATCATCGACTTGCCGCAAGCGGTGGATGCCGCGGGCAACAACCACGCGTTCAGCATGCTGGAACGGGATGTGGGCAATATGGCGTCGTACTTCGGGCGGTTCGCACCGGAGTTGAAAAAGACCCGTTATGCCAAGGAAATGTGGGCCTTGTACGAGGCCGGCACCCTGCACCCGGCCAGCGTCCTGACCGGCGAGTTCGACGAGCCGGAAGAGCTGGCCGACGTCGGCGGCATCATGCGTGAGATCGAGGCGGCGCGCCTGGATGAAGAGCGCAAGCAAGCGGCCCGTGCCGCTGACGATGCGCCAGCCAGCAAAACCGAAGAGCCGCCTCCGCCATGGATGCAGTGATCGGCTAAACAAAAAACCGGCTTCGGCCTAATGCTGTTCACTTAAGGGAAGAACACTGTACCCGTGGCGAGGGAGCTTGCTCCCGCTGGGGCGCGAAGCGGCCCTAAAAAGGACTGCTGCGCAGCCCAGCGGGACGGTGCGGCGATGCGACGAGCTCCCTCGCCACAGGATACTAACGTTCTCTTAAGTGAACAGCATTACGGCTTCGGCCGGGTTTTTTATGCACAACACACATCCTCCTGTAGAAGCTGCGATCAGGCGCAGCAGCCGGATTCGAGGCTCTTGAGAATCGGACAATCCGGGCGATGATCGCCCTGGCAGTGCTCAACCAGGTCCTGCAAGGTATCGCGCAATTGCCCCAACTCGCGGATCTTCTGGTTCAGTTCATCGATATGCTGGCGGGCCAGCGCCTTCACATCGGCACTGGCACGTTGGCGATCGTGCCACAGGGCCAGCAGCTTGCCGACTTCTTCCAGGGAAAACCCCAGGTCCCGCGAGCGCTTGATGAAGGCCAGGGTGTGCAAGTCGTCATCACCGTACATCCGATAACCGCTGTCGGTACGGTGGGCTGCCTTGAGCAATCCAATGGATTCGTAATACCGGATCATTTTTGCGCTCAGGCCACTGTGCCGGGCCGCTTGACCGATGTTCATCGATTGTTCTCCAAGTCCGCGGGTTTCCAGGTTTTCAACAGTAACGCATTGCTCACCACGCTGACGCTCGACAACGCCATCGCTGCGCCGGCCAGTACCGGGTTGAGGAAACCGAACGCTGCCAGCGGAATACCAATCAGGTTATAGACGAACGCCCAGAACAGGTTTTGGCGGATTTTCGCGTAGGTCTTGCGACTGATCTCCAGCGCCGCGGGCACCAAGCGCGGGTCGCCGCGCATCAGGGTGATGCCGGCGGCGTGCATGGCCACGTCGGTGCCGCCGCCCATGGCGATGCCGATGTCGGCCGCAGCTAAGGCTGGGGCGTCGTTGATGCCGTCGCCGACCATCGCCACCACGCCGGTCTGTTTCAGCGCAGCCACCGTCGCGGCTTTGTCCGCTGGCAACACTTCGGCGTGCACGTCTCTGATGCCCAGTGCCTGCGCAACCACGTTGGCACTGCCGCGATTGTCGCCGGTCAGCAAATGGCTGCTGATGTGCCGTGCGCTCAATTGCTGTACCGCTTGCAGAGCACCGGGCTTGAGCGTGTCGCCAAAGGCAAACAGGCCCAGCACCCGTGGTTCGGGTTTTTGTTCGATCAGCCAGGACAAGGTACGGCCTTCGGTTTCCCACGCTGCGGCGGATTCAGCCAGGGCACCGGCGTTCAGGCCGCTTTCTTCAAGCAGACGCCGGTTGCCCAGCGCCAGTCGTCGACCTTCAAGGGTGCCGGCAATGCCGCGTCCGGTCAGTGATTGGCTGTCGGTGACGTCGTCCACCTGCAACCTGCGTTCAGTACAGGCGTCCAGTACGGCTTTGGCCAAAGGGTGTTCACTGCCCCGTTGCAGCGCGCCGGCCCATTGCAGCAGGGTGGCTTCGTCACCGTCCACCGCACTCAAGTGCGCGATGCGTGGGGCTCCGGAGGTCAGGGTGCCGGTCTTGTCGAACACCACCGCACTGACTTCATGGGCACGTTCCAGCGCTTCGGCGTCCTTGATCAGAATTCCGTAACGCGCTGCCACCCCGGTGCCGGCCATGATCGCCGTGGGTGTGGCCAGGCCCAACGCACAAGGACAGGCGATCACCAGCACCGCAACGGCGTTGATCAGCGCCGTTTCCAGTGGTGCGCCATACAGCCACCAGCCGATCAGCGTCGCCAGGGCCAGTAACAGCACCACGGGCACGAAGATCTGGCTGACTTTATCCACCAGTTTCTGGATCGGTGCCTTCGCTGCCTGAGCGTCTTCCACCAGGCGAATGATGCGTGCCAACACGGTTTCCGCGCCGAGCGCCCGAGTGCGGACCAGTAATCGACCTTCTCCGTTGATCGCACCGCCGGTCACTTTATCGCCGGGTTGTTTCGGTACCGGCAGGCTTTCACCGCTGATCAACGCTTCATCGGCATGGCTCTGGCCTTCGATCACTTCGCCGTCCACCGGAAAGCGTTCGCCGGGTTTGACCAGCACCAGATCATTCAAGCGCAGGGCACTGATGGCGACATCTTGTTCACGGCCATCGATCACCTGAATCGCCCGCTCCGGGCGTAACGCTTCGAGTGCGCGGATGGCGCTGGCAGTCTGGCGCTTGGCGCGGCTTTCCAGGTACTTGCCCAGCAACACCAAGGCAATCACCACCGCCGACGCTTCGAAATACAGATGCGGCATGCGTCCGGCAGCGATGGCCCACTCGTAGACACTCAAGCCATAACCGGCGCTGGTGCCCAGTGCGACCAGCAAATCCATGTTGCCGGCACCGGCGCGCACAGCTTTCCACGCCGCCACATAAAACCGCGCGCCGAAGATGAATTGCACCGGGGTGGCCAGGGCAAATTGCGCCCACGCCGGGAGCATCCAATGCACACCGAACGGTTGCAGGAGCATCGGCAAGACAAGCGGCAAGGCGAGGGTGATGGCCGCGATCAAGGCCCAGCGTTCGTGTTGCAGGCGGGACTGTTGATTGTCGGTTTGCGGGTGTTCGGCTTCCCGGACGCTGGCGCCATAGCCGGCCTTGATCACGGCGCCGATCAAGATTTGCGGATCGATCTGCCCGAGCAGTTCAAGATGAGCGCGCTCGTTCGCCAGGTTGACGCTGACGCTTTTCACCCCGGGCACTTTGGTCAGCGCACGCTCGACGCGGCCGACGCAGGACGCGCAGGTCATGCCGTCGATGTTTAATTCAAGGGTTTGCTGTGGCACGCTGTAGCCAGCCTTTGCCACGGCATCCATCAAGGCTGGCAGGCTATCGGCTGGCGCCTGAACCCGCGCCTGTTCGGTGGCGAGGTTGACGCTCACGGCGCTGGCCCCGATGACCTTGCTCAAGGCGCGCTCGACACGGCCGGCGCAACTGGCACAGGTCATGCCGGCAATCGGCAGATCGAACGTGGTGGAATCGGACATCGGTCGCACTCCCTGTAGTAGAGGCCTACAGGATCAACCTTGCCATGCTGGCAAGGTCAAGCGCCATTTGAAACTGACCGCAAATCGATAGGTAGGAGCCGGCTTGCTGGCGATGGCGATTTATCCGGCGACATCAATGTTGCCTGATCAACCGCTATCGCCAGCAAGCCGGCTCCTACAGGAGGAGGGTAGGTCAGTAACCGAGCCCTGCGCGCTTCAGGTACATCCCTTCCTGCGTCATCGCAATCCGGTACTTGAGCACATCGCCCGCCCGGAGCTGAATGTCCTGCGAGCCCGGCGCCAACATGCCCGGATTGCAGCCAGGCACCTGACCCGGCAGCAGTTTGAGGCGCAGGGACACATTGCCCGGCGGCAGATTGAATGAGGTGCTTTGTTCCTGGAACAGCCGCGCCGCCAATTGGTCCTGGATGTACACGCCAATTTCGCAGCTGGTCGCGACTTCCAGGCGCTCGCGGGAAATGATCAGCACGCCATAGTCCTCCCCGGCGGCACTGGCCGACGGCACGGCGGCGAAAAGGCTGAGGAAGCCAAACAGGCTGAAAACTGACCAGCGCATGGCTGAATCTCCTGAGATCGAGTCATTGATGCTCGCAGCTTGGCCGAGCGCGACGATGATTGCCAGCCCGGCAGATCACTTCAGAACTTGACCTTGCCATGGTGGCAAGCTCGAGACTGTACTCAACCTCATTCAAGAGCCACATCCAGGGAGTTTTCCATGCAAGTGTTCAATGTTGAAGGTATGTCCTGCGGTCATTGCGTCAGGGCCATCACCGAGGCCGTTCAGGCTAAAGATCCTGCGGCCAGCGTACGGGTCGATCTGGCGGCGAAAGAGGTCGGCGTCGAGAGTGCCCTGACAGCGCAACAGGTGATCGAGGCGATCAGCGAAGAGGGCTATGGCGCCAAACTCGCCTGATCTTTTTAATAGTTAGCGAGCTATCGTAATGTTCAAGGCGTCCATGCGCGGCTAGACTGTCGGGCTGCCGACTAATGCCCCTGGGTGCCTGATGAACTTCCGTACCATTCTGATTCTTGGCGCGTTAAGCGCTTTCGGTCCATTGGCGATCGATTTCTACCTGCCGGCTTTCCCGGCCATGGCGCTCGCGTTCGGTACGGATGAAAAACACGTTCAGCTGACATTGGCCGCCTACTTCCTCGGCCTGTCCATCGGCCAACTGGCTTACGGGCCGGTGGCGGATCGTTTCGGGCGGCGCATTCCTTTGCTCACCGGCGTGGGGCTGTTCACCGCCGCTTCGCTGGCGTGCGCCTATGCGCCGAACCTGGAATGGCTGATCGGTGCACGTTTTGTCCAGGCATTGGGCGGATGCGCGGGAATGGTGATTTCCCGGGCGATCGTCAGCGACAAATGCGACGCGGTGGGTTCGGCGAAAGTGTTTTCACAGCTGATGCTGGTGATGGGGCTGGCGCCGATTCTGGCGCCGATGCTCGGCGGCCTGTTGGTCAATACGACGGGCTGGCAGTCGATCTTTCTTGCGCTGACCGGTTTCAGTGCTCTGGCAGGGTTGGCTGTGGCACTCGGCTTGCCCGAGAGCATGCCGGCCCATTTGCCACGCCAACCGCTATCGGGGGCGTTGCGCCAATATGCTCGGCTCTTGAAAGAACCGGTGTACCTCGGCCACGCGTTGACCGGTGGTATCGCCATCGCCGGGATGTTTTCCTACATTGCCGGTTCACCGTTCGTCTTCATCAAACTTTATGGCGTTCCGGCCGAACATTTCGGCTGGTTCTTCGGTGCCAATGCCGCGGGTTTCATTCTGGTGGCGCAGGTCAATGCGCGTTTGCTGGCCAAGCGCGGGCCGGCATTCCTGCTTGCGCGTGCCGTGTGGGTCTACCTGGGTGCCGGCCTGACTCTGCTTGGCGTCAGTGCATTGCACACGACACAGCTGTGGCCGTTACTGATCCCGCTCTTTGTCTGTATCGCCAGCCTCGGCTGCATTCTGCCAAACGCATCGGCGTGCGCCATGAACGGCCAGGGCGCTCGCGCCGGCAGCGCTTCGGCGATGCTCGGATGCCTGCAGTTCAGCGTGGCCGCCGGTGCTGCCGCGCTGGTGGGAGTTCTGCACGACGGCAGCGCCATGCCGATGGCCATGGTCATCAGCCTGTGTGCAATTCTGGTGGTGAGCGTGGCGATGTTCACCCGGCGTTTGCAAAATGCCCGGGCAATGGCGCAAGCCCCGGTTTAAAGGTCAGCCGGCAGCACGCTGTGGTTGGAGTACGGGGATTGAGTGAGGCGCTTGAATGCGTGATTCCAGGGTGCGCATGAAATTGCGGGCTTCGGACTCGCTGCGGAACGTTACGACATGTTGATCCAGGCGGACTTGCCACTGGGATTTTGCCAATTCTTTTAACAGGATCTTCATTACCGAATTCCTCTTGTAAAAGATGTCTCGTAGAAGGTGGTCTCGCAGGAGATTCGATTGTAGACCTGAATGCGATCGCTATCGTGACAGGGCATAACTGTCGGACTGACGGTTTGTAACAAAACACATCGCAGGCTCTGGGGCGGCCTGCGATGTTTTTTACCGGTGGTTAAAATCCTTCCAGCACAATCTTGCCCTTGGATTTGCCGCTTTCCAGCAAGGCATGTGCACGGCGCAGATTCGCCGCATTGATGGTGCCGAAATGCTCGCCAACCGTGGTTTTCAATGTGCCAGCATCGATCAACTGCGCCACGCGGTTGAGCAGATGGTGCTGCTCGATCATGTCCGCTGTTTCAAACAGTGAGCGGGTGTACATGAATTCCCAGTGCAGCGACAGGCTCTTGCGCTTGAGCTTGGTTACGTCGAGGGTTTTCGGATCGTCGATCAGCGCCAGTTTGCCTTGCGGTGCCAACGCCTCGACCAATTGATCCAGGTGATGATCGGTCTGGGTCAGACTGGCAACGTGGGTGACCTGGTTGATGCCCGCGCGCTTGAGCTCTTCGCTCAAAGGTTGGCTGTGGTCGATTACATGATGGGCGCCTAACTCTTTCACCCAGCTTTGCGTCTGTGGACGTGAGGCGGTGCCGATGACGTTCAGCCCGGTAAGCTGCCTGGCCAGTTGCGTGAGAATCGAGCCCACTCCACCGGCCGCGCCGACGATCAGCAGGCTTTGGTTTTCGTCTGTATTACCTTCGGGCACTTGCAGGCGTTCGAAGAGCAACTCCCAGGCGGTAATCGCGGTTAACGGCAGGGCGGCGGCTTCGGCGAAACCCAGGGTTTTCGGCATATGGCCGACGATCCGCTCATCTACTACGTGCAGTTCGCTATTGCCACCGGAGCGGGCGATGGAGCCGGCGTAGAACACCTTGTCGCCGGCCTTGAACAACGTCACTTCGCTGCCGACCGCTTTGACCACACCGGCCACGTCCCAGCCCAGCACTTTGGCTGCGCCGCCTTCAGGCTGGACGTTCTGGCGGACCTTGGTATCCACCGGATTGACCGAAATCGCTTTGACCTCCACCAACAGATCACGCGGCCCGGCGACCGGCTCAGGCAGTTCGATGTCCTGCAGGGATTTTTCGTCGCTGATTGGCAGGGACGCGTAATAGGCAATGGCTTTCATGTGTGGCTCCGCAACATTAAGAGAACAAGCGATCAGGCGATCGTGCGCAGGCGCGTGAGTTCGAAGTGTTCGAGAAAATCAGGGGCCTTGGCGCGAAAGTTCTGGATGTGCGCACTGTCGTCATGGGCTTGCAGGGCTTCGTCGCTGCTCCACTTCTCGATCATGTAGAAGGCCAGGGGATTGGCCAGGTCCTGATGCAGGTCATATTGCCCGCAACCGGCTTCGGCTCGGGTCGGTTCCACCAGCGCCCGCAGGTGTTGCTCGAGGGCATCCTGTTGGCCGGGCTTGGCGATGAGGGTGGCGATAGCGGTAAAGGGCTGGGACATCTGCGACTCCGGAGCGGGTGATTTCGATGGGCAGATGATTGGCTATTTCTCCTGAAGATAAAAGCCGTTAAAAGAGCAGTCTCTTTCAATATTTTTTTGATAATTGGGTGTAGGGATGCTGCGTTTCGATGACTTGCAGTTGTTTGTTCGGGCTGCGGACCTGGGCAGTTTGTCGGCAGCTGCACGGGGTATGGACATGTCGGCAGCGGTGGCCAGCGCAGCGTTGAAACGCATCGAACAGCAACTCGGTGCCCGCTTGCTCGCCCGTTCGACCCGCAGCCTGCGTTTGACCGCTGAGGGGGAAGGCTTCCTTGAATACGCCCGGGCAGCGCTGAGCAACCTCGATGAAGGCCGGCGTTTGCTGGCCAGTGGTCAGGATCAGGTCAGCGGCGTGTTGCAGCTGTCGGCGCCGTCAGACTTCGGTCGCAACCTGCTGTTGCCGTGGCTGGACGAGTTTCAGCGCGAGCACCCGAAGCTCACCGTGCGTTTGCTGTTGGGCGATCGAATCGCCGATCTGTTCCGGCAACCGGTGGACATTGCCCTGCGTTACGGCGAACCGGAGGACTCCAGCCTGGTAGCGCTGCCCATCGCCCCGCAAAACCGCCGCGTGTTATGTGCCGCGCCGGGTTATCTGGCCCGGCATGGCGAACCGCGGCAACTGGAGCAGTTGGCGCAACACAATTGCCTGCTGTTCATGCTTGGCAGCCGCGTTCACGATCATTGGAGCTTTCACGATGGCAAGCGGGAGATCGGTTTGACCGTCAGCGGCGACCGTTTCAGCGACGACGCCGATGTCGTGCGATTGTGGGCGGTGGCGGGGGCTGGCATCGCCTACAAGTCTTGGCTGGATGTCGCCGGGGATGTGCTTGCCGGTCGTTTGAAAATACTGATGCCTGAGCTGGTTTGTGAGCGCGCACCGCTGAATCTGTTGTGCGCCCATCGCGCACAATTGAGTAAGCCAGTGAACCTGTTGCGGGAAATGCTTGCCAGTCGATGCGCAAAATTGAGCAGTCATTTTCCGGGGTTGGCGGGTATCGATGATTAGTCGCAGTTAAAAAGCGAAATTTCCCTCAGGAACTATCACCACCAACGGTTTGCGGAGGGCAGGAACCGGCCGTCAACCCGCCTATACTAGCGCTCGCCCGAAGTACCCACCGTCGATCGCGATGGCGAAGCCCCGCTGGCGTCGGCCTGGTCACGCGTCCCAATGCCTGCCCTCTGTAACAGATACCCGGTGATGGCTTGGGTGAGCAAAGACTTTGCCCGGGCTATGGCGGTTTCTGCGTCTTGGCCGACGACACATTACTGGTCAAGATGTCTCTGAGCAGTAGACGAAACGATTCAACAGGGAGTGAATACATGGAACATGCACCTTGCATCAGCCAGATAGCCACCTTGCTGGCTGACCCAAAGCGCAGCGCAATGATGTGGGCCTTGATGGATGGCTCGGCGCGTCAAACCGAAGAGCTGGCCTTGTTGGCCGGCCTTTCTCCTTCTTCGGCCAGTGCACACCTGGGGCGTTTATCCGCCGGGGGACTATTGAAAGTCGAGACCCGAGGGCGCAAGCGGTTTTTCCGTCTGTCAGCCCCTGAAGTCGGTGCCGCGATCGAAGCACTGGCCAGCGCAACACTGGCCAGCGCGCCGCAGGACATTCCGGACATTTTCAAACGCTCCGCTCCCCTGGCCAAGCCGCAGGCTCTGCGCTCATCGATGTTGCGCGCGCGACTGTGCGGCGACCATCTGGGCGGAACCCTGGCGGCTGATCTTTATCAGCGTTTGCTGGATGCGGGGTGGATCGAGCAGTTTGATCATCGAGTGACGATCACCCTCAAGGGCTCCAACGAGTTGGCGACACGCGGTGTATATATTCAGGCGCTTGCCCATCGTCAGGGCAAGGCGGCATGTGCTTGCCCGGACTGGAGCGAGAGACGTCCACACATGGGCGGGTCATTGGGCGCTGCGTTGTTGCAGTTGTTCATGCAGTCGGGCTGGTTGAACCTGCCCAATGATTCGCGTGCCTTGCAGGTCACCGCCGCCGGGCAACGTGAAATCCAACGCTTCGTCGAGCAAACCGAGCTGGAAATGGCTTTTTAACGGCCTGAGATCAAACCTGTGGAAGCTGGGTAGCCAGCTCCCACAGAGGCTGTTTTATCCGTCAGGGTTTTACCAATCGCGCATCCAGGCTGTTCTGCGCCAGGCGCTTGGCCTGGTCTTGAGTCATGCCCAAATGCGTGTGCAGCGCATGGAAGTTCTCGGTGACATAACCGCCAAAGTACGCCGGGTCATCGGAGTTCACGGTCACTTTCACGCCGCGTTCGAGCATGTCGAGAATGTTGTGCTGCGACATGTGATCGAACACGCAGAGCTTGGTATTGGACAGCGGGCACACGGTCAGCGGAATCTGCTCGTCGATGATCCGCTGCATCAGGCGCTCGTCTTCGATGGCGCGCACGCCATGGTCGATACGCTGGATTTTCAACAGGTCGAGAGCTTCCCAAATGTACTCGGGCGGGCCTTCTTCACCAGCGTGGGCGACGGTCAGGAAGCCTTCGTCACGGGCTCGGTCGAACACGCGCTGGAACTTGCTCGGCGGGTGGCCCATCTCGGAACTGTCCAGGCCCACGGCGACGAACGCATCGCGGAACGGCAGCGCCTGGTCGAGGGTTTTCTGCGCTTGTTCTTCGCTCAGATGGCGCAGGAAACTCAGGATCAAACCACTGGTGATACCCAGTTGCTGCTCGCCATCCTTGAGTGCGGCGGCGATGCCGTTGAGCACCACTTCAAACGGGATGCCGCGGTCGGTGTGGGTCTGCGGGTCGAAGAACGGTTCGGTGTGAATCACATTCTGTTCTTTGCAGCGCAGCAGGTAAGCCCAGGTCAGGTCGTAGAAATCCTGCGACGTGCGCAACACATCGGCACCCCGGTAATACAGGTCGAGGAATTCTTGCAGGTTGTTGAAGGCATAGGCCTTGCGCAAGGTTTCGACATCGCTCCACGGCAGGGCGATCTTGTTGCGGTCAGCCAGGGCGAACAGCAATTCGGGCTCGAGCGAACCCTCCAGGTGCAAGTGCAGTTCTGCCTTGGGCAGTGCGTTCAGCCAGTCGTACATAATTCTTTTCTCATCAGGTGCAGATGGCGGACATTCTACAGGTGCTGGCGCGAACAATTGGCAAAACCTGACCAGCCGGTTCACTACACGGCTTCTTGCTCCCGTCGATAAGCATAGGTATCGGCGAAGCGCGAGAGCAGAAATTGCGCGCACGTGGTGGCCGGGTATTTCGCCGGATGCAATTCGTCCTGACACCCCGGCAGGCATTCGATGCGGGTGTCCGGGTGCGGTTCGGCGAAGAATGGCATCGAGTAGCGGTCCACGCCGAGGGGGCTGGTCACCCGGTGCGGCGTCGACAGGTAACGGTCGTTGCTCCAGCGCGCCATCATGTCGCCGAGGTTGACCACGAACGTGCCTTCGATCGGTGGCGCATCGATCCACTCACCTTTGACATTGCGCACTTGCAAGCCGCCGGCAGCATCCTGGTAGAGCAGGGTGATACAACCGTAGTCGGTATGGGCCCCGGCACCTTGTTGTTCTGCGCAGCTGGCGGTATGGCGCGGCGGGTAGTGAATCAGGCGCAACACGCTGACCGGCTCGCTGAAGCGCGTATCGAAAAAATCCCGTTCAATGCCCAGTGCCAAAGTCATTGCCCGCAAGAGGGTCTGCGCCAAGGCCTGCATGTCGACGTAATGCTGCTCCATCAACGTTGCCCAACCGGGCAGTGACGGGTGACGGTTGGGGCCGCGCAAGGGTTTTTCCGCCAGCACGTCTGGATGGTCGGCGGGCAGATGCAGGCCCATGTCGAAAGTCTCTTTCAGATCGCTGGGTTTGCCCGGGTCGAGTTGTTCGGTGGCGATGGCGCCGTAACCACGATGGTGGCGGGTCTGGGTAATGTCGATCTTGAGCTTTTCGGCGGTGGGCTGGGCGAAGAAACGTTTGGCACTGTCGAGCAGCGCGTCGATGCGTTCGGCGCTGATCGGGTGACCCTTGATGTAGAAAAAGCCCCACTCGCGGCAGGCGTGGTCGATTTCAGTGGCGACGGATTGCCAGGCGGTTTGGTCGTCACTGTACAGCGGGGCGATGTCGATGATCGGAAGACTGTTCATGCACAATCCTTGAAAACGTTAAGATGTGATCATTCCCACGCTTCGCGTGGGAATGCCTCAACGGACGCTCTGCGTTCGGCCTTTTGGGACGCGGAGCGTCCCGGGCTGCATTTCCACGCAGAGCGTGGGAATGATCAGATGTTCCGTCATCGCCTGCAGGCTGGCTCCCACAGGGTTTGTGTGGGGGGCAAATTTACTTCGGCATCTCGGCCTTCATGCCTTCCACGTAATAATTCATCGACGCGAGCTGCGCATTGGTCGCGCTCACACCGGCAGGAATTTTCTCGGCCCCGGCCTGATCCTTGATCGGGCCGGTGAACGGATGCATTGCACCGCTCTTGATGTCGGCGATGATCTGCTCGGCTTCTGATTTCACTGCGGCCGGTACCAGGTCGCTGATGGGCAGCTCAACCGTTCCTTCCTTCAAACCGCCCCAATAGTCCTGGGACTTCCATGTGTGGTCGATCACGCTTTGGGTTGCCTGAATGTAGTGCGGTGCCCAGTCGTTGACGATGGAAGTCAGCACGGCTTTCGGCCCGAAGTGCGCCATGTCCGAAGCGTAGCCCACGGCATATACGCCGCGGCGTTCGGCCGCCTGGATCGGTGCCGGGCTGTCGGTGTGCTGGAAGACCACGTCCACGCCCTGGTCGATCAGCGCGTTGGCGGCGTCCGCTTCTTTACCCGGATCGAACCACGAGTTGACCCACACCACTTTGATCTCGGTGCCGGGGTTGTATTTGTTCAAGGCCAGCTGAATGGCGTTGATGTCGCGGATCACTTCCGGGATCGGGAACGAAGCGACGTAGCCGATTTTCTTGCTCTTGGTCATTTTCGCTGCGAGGAATCCACCGACGTAGCGCCCCTCATAGGTGCGTGCCAGGTAAGTGCCCAGATTCTTGTCCTGTTTGTAGCCGGTGGCGTGTTCGAAGATCTCGTTGGGAAACTGCTTGGCGACTTTCAACGTCGGATTCATGTAGCCGAAGGACGTGGTGAAGATCAGGTCGTATTTATCCTTGGCCATGTTGCGGATCACCCGCTCGGCGTCAGCGCCTTCAGCGACGTTTTCCACGTAGTTAGTGGTGATCCGGTCGCCGAACTTTTCCGCCAGTGCCTTGCGCCCCTGTTCATGCTGATACGTCCAGCCGTGGTCACCGATCGGACCGATATAGACGAAGCCGACTTTCAGCGGATCGGCAGCACTGACGGTCAGGCTGGCGCTCAGGCCGATGGCCGCGGTGATGGCGCAAAGCAGCTTCTGCAACGGACGTTTGTGCATGAATCCAACTCCATTTTGTTTTGAGGTTGGCAGGGGCAATGCAAATTGCTGACCAACAAGACAACAAACGGTGAAACCGCGTAACGGCCATCGCTTGCAGGCAAGCTCCCACAGGAGAACGCATTCCAATGTGGGAGCCAGCCTGCTGGCGATGGGGCCCGCAAGACCGATAAAAGTGCGCAGCCTGGCACGGCTGCCATTCACTGGTGCGCTAAGGTTTAACGAAACGTTAGCGCCGCACCGCAGTCAGTGGCTTATCGCACCCCACGGCAAAAGGCCCGCCATGCTCACGATTTTCAAGCAAGAAAGCTTTCTGCTACTGGCCTTGATCGCCGCCATCGTTGCGTTCCCGCTGGAACACTGGCTGCTGCACAGCGGCCAGATGGTCGCGCTGATCGGCGGGCTGGTACTGATTGCCTTCATCGTCGCCGCGTCCATGCGCGTTGCCCATCAGGCCGAATTGCTCGCGGAAAAAGTCGGCGATCCCTACGGCACCATGATCCTGACCTTGGCCGCCGTGCTGGTGGAAGTGGTGATCCTGGCGATCATGATGAGTAACGAAGCCTCGGCGACCCTGGTGCGCGACACGATTTACTCGGCGGTGATGCTCGACATCAACGGCATCCTCGGCCTGGCGGCGTTGATGGGTGGGCTCAAGCACGGCGAACAGTCGTACAACGATGATTCTGCGCGCAGCTACAGCGTGATGATCCTCACCGCCATGGGCGTTTCCATGGTGGTGCCGGAGTTCATTCCCGAAGCCAACTGGAAGCTTTATTCGGCGTTCACCATTGGTGCGATGGTGGTGCTTTACACATTGTTCCTGCGCATGCAGGTCGGGCCGCACAGTTATTTTTTCAGTTACAGCTACCCGGACAAGCGCCGCAAGAAAACGCCCATGGACGAGGAACCGACGCCGGTCAACCTGACGCTGTCGATCGGCCTGCTGGTGTTGGGTGTTGTAGTGATTGGCGCGTTGGCCGAGGTGATGTCCAATACCCTCGACCTGGGCCTGGAAGGAACGGGCGCGCCGCCGGTGGTCACGGCAATTCTGGTGGCGGCGATCTCGGCGGCGCCTGAAATTCTGACCGCATTACGCGCGGCATTGGCCAACCGTATGCAGTCGGTGGTGAACATTGCCATGGGGGCGTCGTTGTCGACGGTGATCCTGACGGTGCCGGTGATGGAGGCCATGGCGCTCTACACCGGCCAACCCTTCCAGATGGCCATGACCCCGGTGCAGACCGTGATGATCTTCCTCACGCTGATCGTCAGCGCGATCAACCTCAACGATGGTGAAACCAATGCCATCGAAGGCATGACTCACTTTGTGCTGTTCGCGACATTCATCATGTTGTCGTTGCTGGGTCTTTGAACCGCCAGAGAAACCTGTGGGAGCGGGCTCGCCCGCGATGAGGCCGTCACATTCAACATCTCTGTTGGCTGACAGTCTGCTATCGCTGGCAAGCCAGCTCCCACAAGGATCGTGGCGATCAGGTGCCGGCAATCAACTGCCGAGCCGCCTGGCTGTGATCGGCGATCAGACCTTTGAGATCCAGCCCCTCGACCTGTCCATCGATCACTCGCCACTTGCCGCCGACCATCACCCGATCCGCACGGTCCGCGCCGCACAGCAGCAACGCTGACACCGGGTCATGGCTGCCGGAGAACCGCAGCTCATCAAGCTTGAACAGCGCCAGGTCGGCTTGCTTGCCCACCGCGAGTTCGCCGATATCGGTACGCCCCAGCAGACTGGCCGAACCTTTGGTTGCCCAACCCAGCACACGTTCCGGCGTGATCTTTTCAGCGCCGTAGCGCAAGCGTTGGATGTACAGCGCCTGACGCGCTTCGAGCATCATGTTCGAGGCGTCGTTGGACGCCGAACCGTCCACGCCCAAACCGAGCAGCGCGCCGGCGTCAGTCAGTTCGATGCTCGGGCAAATGCCGGAAGCCAGGCGCATGTTCGAACTCGGGCAATGGCAAATACCGGTGCGGGCGGCGCCGAGGCGGGCGATTTCGTCCGGGTTGAAATGAATGCCGTGTGCCAGCCACGTGCGCGGGCCGAGCCAGCCGACGCTGTCCAGATAATCCACGGTGCGCAGGCCGAAACGTTGCAGGCAGAAGTCTTCTTCGTCGAGGGTTTCGGCCAGGTGCGTGTGCAGGCGAACGTCGAGTTTGTTCGCCAGTTCGGCGCTGGCGGACATGATTTCGGGGGTTACCGAAAACGGCGAGCACGGCGCCAGGGCGATCTGGATTTGCGCACCGTCGCCTCGTTCGTGGTACTCGGCGATCAGGCGTTGGCTGTCATCGAGGATCACCTGGCCTTCCTGAACAGTCTGCTGCGGCGGCAGCCCGCCGTCCTTTTCGCCGAGGCTCATGGAGCCGCGCGTCAGCATCGCCCGCATGCCCAGTTCGCGAACGCTTTCGACCTGTACGTCGATCGCGTTCTCCAGGCCTTCGGGGAACAGATAATGGTGATCGGCCGCGGTGGTGCAGCCGGACAACAGCAACTCAGCCAGCGCGACTTTGGTGGCGAGGGCGAGCTTTTCCGGGGTCAGCCGAGCCCATACCGGGTACAGGGTTTTCAGCCACGGGAACAACGGCTGGTTGACCACCGGCGCCCAGGCGCGGGTCAGGGTTTGATAGAAGTGGTGATGGGTGTTGATCAGGCCCGGCAGAATCACATGTTCGCGGGCATCGAACACGGCATTGCATGGCGCCGATGGTTGTTGACCGAGGCCGAGCACTTCGACGATCACACCGTCTTGCAGCACAAGGCCGCCACGGGCATCGAGATCGTTGGAGGTGAAAATGGCGAGGGGATTTTTTAACCAGGTACGGGTCGCAGGCATGTTGGCCGGCTCCTCTGAAAGTTGGGTTCAGGGTTGCCAGCTCAGTGTTGCCCTGTCTGCTGATCCAGGGTCGCCGGGGAGGCGAGATGCGAAGTTTCGATCAAATCGCCGCCATGGGCAAGCCCGGCCCGACCGAACAACCCATGCCCCTGTGTGAGTGAGCAAGCTCGCTCACACAGGGGCGGCGGATTACCAGGGAATGGTTTCACCCCGATAATTGACGAAGTGATGCCCGCCCTTGCCGACGTACGCGTTCACCTGATCGACCAGACCACGGGTGCTGGTTTCCACATCGATGTCCGCACCTTCACCGCCCATGTCGGTTTTCACCCAGCCCGGATGCATCGACAGCACCGTGAGTCTGGTTTCGCCCATTTGCGTGACGAAGCTGTTGGTCATGGAATTCAGCGCGGCCTTGCTCGCCTTGTACAGTGCCAGCTCCGGCGCGTCGGGCATGGTCACGCTGCCCAGCACCGAGCTCATGAACGCCAGGACGCCGGTGTCCGGGCGGATCTGCCCGACAAAACGCTGGGCCAGGTTGATCGGTGCCACGGCGTTGGTGAAAAACAACTGACCGACGTCGGCCAGCGTTGCACCACCATTCGGCGTCTGGACGTCCGGGCCCTTGACCCCGGCATTGACGAACAGCAGGTCGAACACCTCGCCCTTGAGCTGTTGGCTCAAGGCGAGCACCGCTTGCTGATCGTCCATGTCGAGTTTCTCGATCCGTACTTCGCCCAGCGCCTTCAGCGCATCGGCATTCTGCGGGTTGCGCACGGTAGCGGTGACTCGCCAGCCATCGGCCAGAAGGGTCTTTACCAGGCCAAGACCCAAGCCGCGGGAGGCGCCGATGATGAGTGCGGTTTTTGCCGTAGACATGAGTGGCTTCCTTGTAGATTCAGAATCGTGGATTCAATGGACACTGTTGCCCGAGCCGTTGTTGCAACTCTTCGCGCAGGGCGCCGAGTTCGGCCATGCGGGTTTCGATCAGTTTGAGTTTGTCTTGCAGCAATTGCGTGACGGCGCTGTCGGGATCAGGCGACTGCGAGATGGCCGCTACGCTGTCACCGATCTCGCCGAGGGTAAAGCCCAGCCGTTGAGCGGTCTTGATGTACTGCACCAGTTGCACCATGTCGGGCGGATAGTCGCGATAGCCATTGGCGCTGCGTTGCGCCGCGATCAATCCGCGCTGCTCATAGAAGCGCAATGTGTCACGGCTGACGGCGCTGGCCTGGGCTAATTCACCGATGCGCATTTTCTCGACTCATGGAGGGCTTGACCCTGGAGCATACTCCAGGCTTTAGCCTTGTTGCTCCTGAATTGATGGAGCAATGTCGATGTGGACTTCAACGCAATACCGTCGCTTGGTGCAAGGCAGTGCCTGGTATGACCTGATCGTCACGGCGGCGTTTGTCACGCCCTGGAGTTTCGCCCTGTTGCACGGGCTTCTGACGGGGGTGAGCCAGGCCCTGAATTTGCCCGGTGAGCTGCCACCGTTCGAACCGGTACACCTGTTGATGGCGAATTTGTTGGGCTCGATTGTCTGCGTGTGGTCGGTGTTGCGGATTCGTGATCCGCAGCAGGTTTATGGACGCTATGACGCGGTGGCGCGGTTTTTGTTCGCCGCGTGGCTGGCATATGCCCTGGCCCACGGCGCCAGTTTGTTGGTGGTGGGTTTCCTGGTCCTCGAACTGGCGTGGGGCATTGCTCAAGTGTTGCCTGTCAGGGCCTCATCGCGGGCAAGTCGAACCGTCGCACCGCCGCTCCCACCAGGCGCTCGGGTTTAAGCGAGGTCTGTGTCACATCATAAAAAGCTGTGGGAGCTGGCTTGCCAGCGATGAGGCCGGAGCAGTCGTCATCAATGTCCGGCCTGCCACGGCTGCCCCAGCGATACCGGCGCATACAACCGCGTGCGCAATGCATCGCGTGACAGCAACACCAGCACCACAATAGTCGCGACATACGGCAGCATCGCCAACAGACTCGACGCAATCGCCAGCCCCAACCCCTGGGCCACCAGGTGCAGGATGCTGGCGAGGCCGAACAGATACGCACCGAGCAGCAGGCGCCACACCCGCCAACTGGCAAACACCACCAGCGCCAGCGCTATCCAGCCGCGTCCGGCGCTCATGTTCTCCGCCCACATTGGGGTATAGGCGAGGGACAAATAAGCCCCGGCCAACCCGGCCATGGCACCACCGAACAACACCGCCAACGTGCGTACGCGCAACACCGGCAACCCCATGGCGCTCGCTGCATCGGGGTTTTCCCCGACGGCCTGAATGATCAGCCCGGTGCGGCTTTTCAGTACCACCCAGGCCACCAGCGCGAATAACGCGAATGACAGATACACCAGCAGATCCTGGGCAAACAGCATCCGCCCGATCAGCGGAATGTCGCTCAAGTACGGGATCGCCAGCGGCTCGAATCCTGTCAACGGTTTGCCCACCCACGCCGCGCCGACAAAGGTTGAAAGCCCCACGCCGAAAATCGTCAGGGCCAATCCGGTCGCGACTTGATTGGCGTTGAACATCAGTGCCACCAGTGCAAACAGGGACGACAACAACATCCCGGCCAGCATCGCCAGCAACACACCCAGCCACAGGTTGCCGCTGTTGAAGGCGACGATGAACCCGATCACCGCACCGAACAGCATCATGCCTTCCTGGCCCAGGTTGAGTACGCCGCTTTTTTCGCAAACCAGTTCGCCCAGCGCCACCAGCAACAACGGCGTACCGCAGCGCACCATGGCGTAGAAAATATTGCTCAGCAGATCGATATCCATCAAAGCGCTCCTGCGTGTACGGCGGTGGTGGGTGCGCGGCGTGCCCAGCGCAGGTTCAATCGCGGTCGATAAAGAATCAGCACATCACAGGCCAGCAGGAAAAACAGCATCATTCCCTGGAACAGCTGAGTGATGGCCTGTGGCAAATTCATGCTCATTTGCGCGCCCTCGCCACCGATGTACAGCAGCGCCATCAACAGGCTGGAAAGCAGAATTCCGACGGGGTTGAGCCGCCCAAGAAACGCCACGGTGATCGCCGCGTAGCCGTACCCCGGAGACACCTGCGGTACCAACTGGCCAATGGGACCAGTGACTTCGCAAACCCCCGCCAGCCCCGCCAGGCCACCGCTGATCAGCAGCGCCAGCCAGATCAGGCGTTTCTCGCGAAAGCCGACGAACCCGGCCGCGCGCTTGTCCAGCCCGAGCACTTTGATCTGGAAACCGACAAAACTTTTCTGCAACAACACCCACACCGTTACCAAGGCGAGCAGGGCGAAATACACCCCGGCGTGCAACCGGCCATCCTCCGTCAACAGCGGCAACCGGCTGGCGTCACCGAACATCGCCGATTGCGGAAAGTTGAAGCCTTCGGGGTCTTTCAGCGGACCGTGGACGCAATACAACAACAGGTTCAGGGCAATGTAGTTGAGCATGATGCTGGTCAGGATTTCATTGGCGTTGAAGCGGGTTCGCAACCACGCGGTCAGGCCGGCCCATGCCGCGCCGGCCAGAACTCCGGCCAGCAGGATCAAAACCAGTGCCCAGCGGCTTTGCATATCAATGATGTTTACCGCCAGCGCACTGCCAGCCAATGCGCCGAGCAACAGTTGACCTTCGGCACCGATGTTCCAGATTCGCGCCCGGTACGCGACCGCCAGGCCCAGTGCGCACAGCAGAATGGGCAAGGCCTTGACCAGCAACTCACAGACGCCATACAAGTCACTGACCGGCGCGATCAGCAGGGTATGCAAGGTCAGCCAGGGGGCATGTCCCAATGCCAGGAACAGCAATGAGCCACAGCCCAGCGTGAGGACCGCCGCCAGCAATGGCGAACACCACAACATCACCTGTGATTGCTGGCCCCGGGGTTCAAGAGAAAGCAGCATGTGACTCTCCGTTAAAGTGTGGCGGACACCGAGGATTGAGGGGTATCGAACTGGCCGGCCATCCAGCCACCGACATCGGTCAGGCGGGTATCGACGGTGGCTTTGAGTGGCGACATTCGTCCGCTGCACAAGGCGCCAAGGCGGTCGCTGATCTGGAACAGTTCGTCGAGATCTTCAGATACCACCAGGATCGCCGCACCTGCATCGCGCAAGGCAATCAGCGCGCGATGGATCGTCGCGGCGGCCCCGACGTCAACACCCCAGGTCGGGTGCGCGGCGACCAACAGCTTGGGCTGCTGGAGGATTTCCCGGCCGAGAATGAATTTCTGCAAGTTGCCACCGGACAGGCTGCGGGCCGGTGCTTGCGCGCCCGGAGTCTTGACCCCGAAACGTTCGATGATGGTGTTGGCCAACGCCTGGACTTTGCCGCGCTGGATCAGGCCGTGGCTCACCAGTCCTTGCTGGAAAGCAGTGAGCAGTGCGTTGTCCGCCAGATTCAATTCCGGTACGGCGCCATGCCCCAGCCGCTCGGCAGGGACAAATGCCAGCCCGCGCAGGCGGCGTGCGTCGGGGCGCAAATGCGCGACCGGTTCGTGGCCGAAACTGATCCTGGCGCCATCGGCGCGAGCCAATCGTTGTTCACCGCTGAGCAACGCCAGCAATTCATCCTGACCATTGCCGGCAACCCCGGCGATGCCGACGATTTCACCGCTGCGCACTTCAAGGTTGATGCCGTTGAGCGAACAGCCGAATGGATCCGGGTTGTGCCAGGACAAACCCTGCACATTCAGCCAGACATCCCTTCCCGTCGCTTTTGCATAGTCAGTGATCAACGCCGCCGCTTCGCCGACCATCAATTGCGCCAGTTGCTGATCCGAACACTCGGCCGGCACACAGTGCCCGGCTACCCGACCAGCCCGCAGCACAGTCGCGCTATGGCACAACGCGCGGACTTCAGCGAGTTTGTGGCTGATGAACAAAATGCTGCAGCCCTCTGCAGCGAGCCTGCGCAAGGTGACGAACAGCTCATCGGCCTCTTGCGGGGTCAGCACCGACGTCGGCTCATCAAGAATCAGCAGGCGGATGTCCTGCATCAGGCAACGAACGATCTCCACCCGTTGCCGTTCGCCGATCGACAGGCTGTGGACAAGTCGCTCCGGCTCCAGGGCCATGCCATAGCGCTGCGACACTTCACGAATCTTCGGTTCCAGCTCTCTTGGCGTTCCAGCCGCCGCACCCATGGCCAAGGCGATGTTTTGCGCCACGCTAAGCGTTTCGAACAGCGAGAAATGCTGGAACACCATGCCGATTCCCAGGCCACGCGCCTGGGCGGGATTGCGCATGCTCACCCGCTGCCCTTGCCATATCACCTCGCCTGAATCGGCATGGGTGACGCCGTAGATGATCTTCATCAGGGTACTTTTACCCGCGCCGTTCTCCCCCAGCAGGGCGTGTATTTCACCGGGTGCAATGCTCAGATCGATAGCGTCGTTGGCCAGGCAGCCGGGGTAGCGCTTGCTGATTCTGCGCAATTGCAGGCGAGGGGTTGCATCGACAATGGGCGCGGCGTGGGTCATGACAGGCTCGGTTCGATTGAAGTTATGCCTGTGGATAAAGCAATTTTCTGGCCAGTAGGTCAGGAAATCATCCGAGCCGTTTGAACCGGAGCGTTGAGTCCGGCACTTCGCTGGGCGGGATGTAAACCGCGGCACCATCTGAGGGCAAAGCCGTTGATCTGGCTCCGGTTTTGCGCGTGCGGTTTTGGTCAAAAAATGAGCAGTGCGCTGCAAGCCATGCCGGATATGGGGCCGCGTCAGCCATGAACGGGTTATCCACAGATTGCTCCACAGTATTTGTGCGCAAGCTTAAAACTTGGGCATAAGCGCTGTGTGGCTTTCTTCTAAAGGTGATAAACCGATCTAACTAATTGTTTTTACTTTGGTTTTAACGTTTTGACAGTGAATTGGATGAAAAATGAGCAAAGCCCGCAAAGCCGCATGACAGAAGGGTTACAGCAGTATGTGCTCAGGTTATCCACAGTCGGGTGCACAGTAGATGTGGGCAAATATGGAATAGGGGATAAAACCCTGTGCCCCAAAAGATCGCAGGGGAAAACTGCGATCTTTTGACTCAGTCAGCGCTGCAAGAGAATGCGCCCACGGCTCAAATCGGCGAGTTGAGTTTGCAAGGTGGCGATCTGCTCGGCCCCTACAGCCAATTGCAGTTCTACGCCATTGGCCGTGAAGTCCTCTTGCACCACCAGCCCGCCGTTTTCCACGACGCGTAACTTCACCAGCACGAGTTCGCCAAATGCACAGGCGCACCGCAGCGGCACGCGGCTGATCAGTTCTACCTTCGGCGCCGCTTGCAGACATTTGTTGGCGCCACCGCCATAAGCCCGGGCCAATCCGCCGGTGCCCAGTTGAATGCCGCCGTACCAACGAATCACCAGCACCGCGACCTGATCGCAATCCTGCGCTTCGATCGCCGCCAGGATGGGTCGTCCCGCAGTGCCGCCGGGCTCTCCATCATCGGTGCTGCGGTATTGATCGCCGAGCTTCCACGCCCAGCAATTGTGCGTGGCATTCAGGTCGCTGTGCTGTTCGATGAACGCCTGGGCCTCGGCAGGGCTGCTGATCGGCGCGGCGTAGGTGATGAAGCGGCTTTTGCGAATCTCTTCGCGGTATTCGCAAAAGTCGCTGAGGGTAAAAGGCATAGTCGTCTTAGAGAGTTGGCGTCAGGCCGCAGCCTTTGAGAATGATGCGAATCAGGTTGTTGCCGGCGTCTTCCATGTCCTGCCTGGTCAATTTGGTACGACCGCTGACTCGGCAGATCTGCGTGGCGAAGTCAGCGTAATGCTGAGTGCTGCCCCACAACAGGAATATCAGATGCACCGGGTCGACCGGATCCATTTTGCCAGCGTCGATCCAAGCTTGAAACACGGCGGCACGACCCTGGAACCAGGTGCGATAGTCCTGGTTGAAATACTCGGTCAGGCATTCGCCGCCGCTGATGACTTCCATGGCGAAGATTCGCGAGGCTTGCGGCTGGCGCCGGGAAAACTCCATCTTGGCGCGGATGTAACGCGTCAGCGCTTCGGCCGGATCATCGTCGGCGGTCAGGGTATTGAAGGTGCTGTCCCACAACTCGATGATGTTGCTCAGCACCGCCACATACAAACCCAGCTTATTGGTGAAGTAGTAATGCAGATTGGCTTTGGGCAAGCCTGCATTCAAGGCGATGGTGTTCATGCTGGTGCCTTTGAACCCGTGACGGGCGAACTCGTCTTCGGCGGCTTTGATGATGGTCTCTTCGTTTTTCTGACGAATGCGGCTGGCGGGTTTTCCGCCGTGGGCTGGGACTTCAAAGGTCATGGGCACTTCCGATCAGGTGGGTGGGTGCGGGCATTGCGTTGATAGCGCACCCACAGGCTCCAGACAAGTCCTTATGCGGCGCAACGATCATTAACGCGTCGCCGCCAGACTCTCCAGAAAACTCTCCAGCACTAAATGTGGGCGACGACCCTTGCGCGTGACCGAGGCGAGACTCAAATCGTAGAAGCGCGTTTTTGATTTCAGCGCGCGCAATCGACCCTGTTGCACCCAGAGACTCGCGTAATGGTCGGGCAGGTAGCCGATATAACGGCCGGTCAGAATCAGGAACGCCATACCTTCGCGGTCCGACGCGCTGGCGGTGCAATTGAGTGCCTGGTAATGGGCCTGGATCTCCGCCGGCAGGCGGAAAGTCGGGGCGATGGCGTCCTGACTGTTGAGGCGCACATCGTCCAGTTGCTTGTCGTCGACATAAAACAGCGGGTGGCCGACCGCGCAATACAGCAGCGAGCGCTCGCTATACAGCGGTTGATATTCCAGCCCCGACAGGGCACTGGCCTGCGGCACCACGCCGACATGCAGGCGACCGTCGAGCACACCTTGCTCCACTTCATTGGGCGCGATCATGCGAATCTGGATTTGAACGTCCGGGCCACGTTCCTTTAATTGCGCGAGGGCGTGGGTGATGCGCATGTGGGGCAGGGTGACCAGGTTGTCAGTCAGACCAATGGTCAACTCCCCGCGTAAATGCTGATGCAGACCATTGACCTCGGTGCGGAAACTTTCCAGTGCGCTCAGCAACTGCAGCGCTGATTGATAAACCTCCCGGCCTTCTTCGGTCAGGGAAAAACCGGCACGCCCGCGTTGGCAAAGACGCAAACCCAAGCGCTGCTCCAGGTCGCTCATCTGCTGGCTGATGGCCGAGCGACCGATGCCGAGCACTGTTTCCGCCGCAGAGAAGCCGCCGCATTCGACGACGCTGCGAAAGATCCGCAACAAGCGAATATCAAAGTCGCTGACTTGCGCCAGTGGATCGGGACGGCGGCTGGACATAGTTTAGTGATGACCTGACTAAAGGTTAGAAAAGTTGGATTTCACCGACTTTATCCCCGTGGCAATTTAGCTGCAAGAACGGTTTTTATATCCCTATGTCGCTTATCGCCTTGCGAGGTTTCGCTCATGAACTTGCCTGAAAACGCTCCGACATCCCTGGCCAGCCAGCTCAAACTGGATGCTCACTGGATGCCGTACACGGCCAACCGCAACTTCCAGCGCGACCCGCGCCTGATTGTCGGTGCAGAAGGCAGCTGGCTGATCGACGACAAGGGCCGCAAGGTTTATGACTCGCTGTCCGGTCTGTGGACGTGCGGCGCCGGGCACACCCGCAAGGAAATCCAAGAGGCGGTGGCCAAGCAACTGGGCACCCTCGATTACTCGCCAGGCTTCCAGTACGGCCATCCGCTCTCCTTCCAATTGGCAGAGAAAATCACCGACCTGACACCGGGCAACCTGAACCACGTGTTCTTCACAGACTCGGGTTCGGAGTGTGCTGACACGGCCGTGAAGATGGTCCGCGCTTACTGGCGCCTGAAAGGCCAATCGACCAAAACCAAGATGATCGGTCGTGCCCGCGGTTACCACGGTGTGAACATTGCCGGCACCAGTCTCGGCGGTGTGAACGGTAACCGTAAGTTGTTCGGTCAGGCGATGATGGACGTCGATCACCTGCCGCACACGCTGTTGGCCAGCAACGCTTACTCCCGTGGCATGCCGGAGCAGGGCGGTATCGCACTGGCTGACGAACTGTTGAAGCTGATCGAACTGCACGACGCTTCGAACATCGCCGCCGTATTCGTCGAACCAATGGCCGGCTCCGCCGGTGTCCTGGTTCCGCCTCAGGGTTATCTCAAGCGCCTGCGCGAAATCTGCGATCAGCACAACATCCTGCTGGTCTTCGACGAAGTGATCACCGGTTTCGGGCGTACCGGCACCATGTTCGGCGCCACCACTTTCGGCGTCACTCCGGACTTGATGTGCATCGCCAAGCAAGTCACCAACGGTGCTATCCCGATGGGCGCGGTGATCGCCAGCTCCGAGATTTACCAGACCTTCATGAACCAGGCGACGCCTGAGTACGCGGTGGAATTCCCGCACGGCTACACCTATTCCGCGCACCCGGTGGCATGCGCCGCGGGCCTGGCAGCGCTCGACCTGCTGCAAAAGGAAAACCTGGTACAGAGCGTGGCTGAAGTCGCACCGCATTTCGAAAATGCACTGCATGGTCTGAAAGGTACCAAGAACATCATCGACATCCGTAACTTCGGCCTCGCCGGAGCGATCCAGATCGCCCCGCGTGATGGTGACGCCATCGTTCGTCCGTTCGAAGCCGGCATGGCACTGTGGAAAGCCGGGTTCTACGTGCGCTTCGGTGGCGACACCCTGCAGTTCGGCCCAACCTTCAACAGCAAGCCGCAAGACCTTGATCGCCTGTTCGATGCGGTTGGCGAAGTGCTGAGCAAGATCGACTGATTTCTCCTTCTATATAGCTATAAACAACGGGCGTTCGGAAACGGGCGCCTGTGGACAACTTTTCAGGAGCTTCCATGAGCGTTATTCCGCATTTGATCAATGGCGAACTGGTGACCGAGAACGGTCGCGCGGTCGATGTGTTCAACCCGTCTACCGGACAGGCTATTCACAAGCTGCCGCTGGCGACCCGCGAAACCATCCAGAGCGCCATCGACGCCGCCAAGGCTGCATTTCCGGCCTGGCGCAACACGCCTGCGGCCAAGCGGGCCCAGGTCATGTTCCGCTTCAAGCAACTGTTGGAACAGAACGAAGGCCGGATTTCGCAGTTGATCAGCGAAGAGCACGGCAAGACCCTGGAAGACGCTGCCGGGGAACTGAAGCGCGGCATCGAGAACGTCGAGTTCGCTTGCGCAGCGCCGGAAATTCTCAAAGGCGAATACAGCCGCAACGTTGGCCCGAACATCGATGCATGGTCGGACTTCCAGCCGCTGGGCGTGGTTGCGGGTATCACCCCGTTCAACTTCCCGGCCATGGTGCCGCTGTGGATGTACCCACTGGCGATCGTCTGCGGCAACTGCTTCATCCTCAAGCCTTCCGAGCGTGACCCGAGCTCGACACTGCTGATCGCACAATTGCTGCTGGAAGCCGGACTGCCGAAGGGCGTGCTGAGCGTGGTACACGGCGACAAGACAGCGGTGGACGCGCTGATCGAAGCGCCAGAAGTCAAAGCGTTGAGCTTCGTCGGTTCGACGCCGATTGCCGAATACATCTATGCCGAAGGCACCAAGCGCGGCAAACGCGTGCAAGCCCTGGGCGGCGCGAAGAACCATGCAGTGCTGATGCCGGATGCGGATCTGGACAACGCAGTAAGTGCATTGATGGGCGCAGCTTACGGTTCTTGCGGTGAGCGCTGCATGGCGATCTCGGTGGCCGTGTGCGTGGGTGATCAGGTTGCCGATGCTTTGGTGGCCAAACTCACTCCGCAGATCAAGGCATTGAAAATCGGTGCGGGCACTTCCTGCGGCCTGGACATGGGGCCTTTGGTTACCGGTCAGGCGCGCGACAAGGTCAGCGGTTATGTCGAAGATGGCGTAGCGGCTGGCGCTACGCTGGTCGTGGACGGTCGTGGTCTGACCGTGGCCGGTCATGAAGAAGGGTTCTTCCTGGGTGGCTGCCTGTTCGACAATGTCACACCAGAGATGCGCATCTATAAAGAAGAGATCTTCGGGCCGGTGCTGTGCATCGTTCGGGTCAACAGCCTGGAAGAAGCGATGCAGTTGATCAACGATCATGAATACGGCAATGGCACCTGCATCTTCACCCGTGACGGCGAAGCGGCGCGGTTGTTCTGCGACGAGATCGAAGTGGGCATGGTCGGTGTGAACGTTCCATTGCCGGTGCCAGTGGCTTACCACAGCTTCGGCGGCTGGAAGCGTTCGCTGTTCGGCGACCTGCATGCCTACGGCCCGGATGGCGTACGTTTCTACACTCGCCGCAAGGCAATCACTCAGCGCTGGCCTCAGCGTGCGAGCCATGAAGCATCGCAGTTCGCGTTCCCTAGCTTGTAAGTAGAAGGGCAAACAAAGAGGCCGACCCATGGGTCGGCTTCTTTGTTTTCGGGCTTTTTTGACCTATATGACAGATTTGTGAAAATAGCGGTTGACGGCAGATCTCATGTGTCTATAATTCGCCCCACTTCCGGCGCAGTCGAAACGGAAAACTCCTTGGTAA
>NZ_RCNW01000379.1:0-3567 GCF_004307605.1 Pseudomonas sp. Sample_24 | reverse complement strand
CGCGAACCTGGACGATGATCTCGGCCACCTCGCCGAGCCGATCCCGGAATACACCTTGGCGATGTTCAGCAAGATGCGCGATGCGGAAGCCATCAGCCGCAGTGAAATGCTCTCGGTTTTGCTGACCAACCTGGCCTTCATCATCATCGACCATCCAGAACTGCTGGACATGGAAAACGCCGAAGACGAAGGCATGGCCGCGACTCACCTGGCCGCCGACATGCTGATCGATTACCGCATGTGGGCCGACGGCATGGACCGCGAAACCGCCCAGGCCTGGCTGAGCGAGCCGCAATTCATCACCGACTTCGGCGATGCCTTGGACATCTACAGCCGGTCGCTGGAAGCATCGGAAGAAAAAGCCGAATAACTACCGGGTTTCGGCAAAAAAAAACGGCCGCTTGTCTTCACTGACAGCGGCCGTTTTTTGTGAAGCGGCCAGTCAGAATGATCAGAGACCTCACTCACCACCCGCTTTGTATATCCCGTTGACATATCCACAAAAAAATCTACTCTTTGGAGTACACCCCACAATGGCGGAGGAGGCAAAAATGGAACAGACCACCCTTTTCATGAGCAATCGCAGCCAGGCCGTTCGCCTTCCCAAAGCCGTAGCCATGCCAAGCGACGTAAAACGCGTCAACGTAATCGCCATCGGCCGATCCCGCCTCATTACCCCCGCCGAAGAAACATGGGATAGCTGGTTCGACGGGGATAGCGTGAGTGCTGACTTCATGCCTGATCGCGACCAACCCACCGATCAGGAGCGCGAGTCGTTCTGATGATCAAATACATGCTCGACACCAACATCTGCATATTCACCATCAAGAACAAACCGCAAATCGTCAGAGAGGCCTTCAACCGCCATGACGGGCAGCTATGCATCAGTGCTGTCACCCTCATGGAGTTGATCTACGGCGCCGAAAAGTCAGCAGCACCAGAAAAAAACCTCACCGTCATCGAGGGTTTGGCAGCCCGCCTTGAAGTCCTGCCTTTCGACAATGAAGCGGCCGCGCATACCGGAATGATTCGATCCGAGCTGGCGAAGGCTGGAACACCCATCGGCCCATACGACCAAATGATCGCCGGCCACGCGCGCTCACGTGGGTTCATCGTAGTCACGAACAACCTGCGGGAATTTGAACGGGTTCCTGGGTTACGCGTAGAGGACTGGGTGCATCCCCGTTGAATTTAATGAAGACATAAAAAAAACGGCCGCTTGTCATCACTGACAGCGGCCGTTTTTTTGCGTCATGCGCTACGAATCAGTTGAGTACCACCGCACCCGCCTTCTGCAGCTTGCGACGGCGAGCCACCAGCAAACCGGAAGCCACTACCAAAACACTGAGCAGGCCCGTCGCGAGGATTTCCACACGGTGGGCGTCCTGGAACAACATGATGGTCAGGGCCGCGACGATGAAGACGATCACCGCGTAGGTCAGGCCCGGGAACAGCCACATGCTGAAGACGATTTTTTCACCGCGAGCCATGCGCTGCTTGCGCATACGCAGTTGCGAGATCGCGATCACCAGGTACACCAGCAATGCAATGGCACCGGAGCTGGCCAGCAGGAATTCGAACACCGCAGCCGGTGCCACGTAGTTGGCGAACGTGGCCAGGAATGCCGCGCCCGTGGACAACATCACCGCCCAGTAAGGCGTGCCGCTTTTGTTGGTGCGGGTGGAAACGGCTGGTGCATCGCCGCGCTTGCCCAGGGAAAACAACATGCGCGAAGAGGTGTAGAGCGCCGAGTTCAGGCAACTGGTCACAGCAACCAGTACCACGATGTCGACGATCATCTTGGCGTTCGGGATGCCCATGCGCTCAAGCACGGTCTGGTAGGAGCCCAGGCTTGCCAGTACAGGGTCGTTCCATGGCACCAGGGCCACAACGATGAAGATCGATACCAGATAGAACAAGCCGATCCGCCAGATCACCGAATTGGTGGCCTTGGAGATTTGCTTGCCAGGGTTTTTCGACTCCGCGGCCGCGATGGTCACGATCTCGGTGCCCATGAAGGAGAACATGGTGGTCAGGATCGCGCCCAACACCGCACCCATGCCGTTTGGCAGGAAACCCTGGGTATCGAACAGGTGCGAAACGCCGCTGACCTGGCTGTTCGGCAAGAAGCCGAAGATTGCCGCTACGCCGAGAATGATGAAGCCGATGATCGCCAGGACTTTGATCAGGGCGAACCAGAACTCGAACTCACCATAGTTCTTCACACTGAACAGGTTGGTCACGGTCAGCAGCATGGTGATCACAAGAGCGAAGGCCCAGATGTCCACACCCGGGAACCAGGCATGCAAAATGGTTGCAGCGGCGTTGGCCTCCAGCGGGATCACCAGAACCCAGAACCACCAGTACAACCAGCCGATGGTGAAACCGGCCCAGTGACCGATCGCCCGATCGGCATAAGTCGAGAAGGAGCCAGTGTCCGGCGAGGCAACAGCCATTTCACCGAGCATGCGCATCACCAACACCACCAGCATGCCAGCGGCGGCATAGGCCAACAGCACGGCAGGGCCTGCAGCAGCGATAGCATGACCCGAGCCCACGAACAGGCCGGCGCCGATAACCCCGGCGATCGACAGCATGGTCACGTGACGCGGTTTAAGCCCCTGTTCGAGGCCGTTAGAGCTTTGGGTACTGCTCATTGAAACTACCTTTGTAAGGAAAAGCGAATGCGTGCAGCTCCCGAAAATTCTCTCTTGTAAAAAGAAACAAACGGGGCGTTCCGGAATCTGCACGCAATAATTGCGCCAAAATATTTCAAAACCTTCTAATCCGGCGATCTCATCCTGACCGGACAGTCTTCGCAAGTCATTGAGATTAATGGCAATTTGCCAGAACGTTACCCTGCGACCCACTTTCAGGAACGCATCAAGGCAACAGAAACACACTTCAAAAACGCTCAGCGCACAATAAAAGTGCGTTTGGCCGGTTAGCGCTTCCCACCCCCTGCCAAAGCTGGCAACATCGCGCCCTTTTTGTGAAAGCCGCTGGGTTTTTGAATTGAAACTCAGGTTCAAACGGCTGTTCGGTTGTTGATGGGGCGACAGTCTGCTGTGCCGATGCGACAACCTGCCACATGCCACCCGTTTACTGCCCCCAGCGCTGTTGGCTGCCTTGGAAACGCTATGCTAGCTTGGCCGCCTCGCCAGGAAGGCCACCAACAGCAGGAGCGAAACACATAATGAGGAACGCACATGGCTGAGGCCACGCCCGCGCTTGAAATCCGCAACTTGCACAAACGCTACGGCTCGCTGGAGGTGCTTAAAGGCATCTCGCTGACCGCCCGCGACGGCGACGTGATCTCGATCCTGGGTTCTTCCGGCTCCGGCAAGTCCACGTTCCTGCGTTGCATCAACCTGCTGGAAAACCCGCACCAGGGCCAGATCCTGGTGGCCGGCGAAGAGCTCAAGCTCAAAGCCGCGAAAAACGGCGAACTGGTGGCCGCCGACGGCAAGCAGATCAATCGTCTGCGCAGCGAGATTGGTTTTGTGTTTCAGAACTTTAATCTGTGGCCGCACATGAGCGTGCTCGACAACATCATCGAAGCCCCGC
>NZ_RCNW01000034.1:0-3576 GCF_004307605.1 Pseudomonas sp. Sample_24 | reverse complement strand
TGCGGGTGGCGCTGCTTGAGACACTGAAACAGTGTCTGCGCCATCACCATGTCACCGACCCAACTGGGCCCAACGATCAGAATTTTCATGTGGCTTCCAAAAACGAACCGGGGAGGCTTATGCCTCCCCGCCTCGATAATCCAGCACCTGCGGGATGAACCATCAGGTCATTTGGACGAGCCGGCTGGGGCTCGTCGGATCAATTTCACACATCAATATCAGTCAGCATACAACGTCGTGGCGAGGGAGCTCGCTCCCGCTGGGCTGCGAAGCAGACCCAAAACCTGCGACTGTATTTCATCTGCCAGACCGAGCCGGCTGAGTGGCGACTGCTTCGCAGCCGAGCGGGAGCAAGCTCCCTCGCCACAAAAACCCGCTCCCACATTTGAATCTCGTCGCCTGCTCAGCTTAGCCCCAGCTCGCGCCAGATCCGCATGACCTGTTGCCGCTCGTCCGCGAACTGGTCACCGGCAATCACCCCGGGATCCTTCTGCAAGGCCTGCCGGTGGGCGGCCGAGCGGTAAGCTTTATAGGCTTCACGCAGCAGACTGGCATCTTCGACGGGCATCAGCCCTTCGTGTTCCAGCTCTTCCAGAATGCGGATGTTATCGGTCCAGCGCAGCAATGGCGGGTGCGTTTGCGACCACGCCAGGGCCGCGTATTGCACCATAAATTCAATATCGACGATACCTCCGGCGTCCTGCTTGAGGTCGAAGGGCGCCGTGGCGTCGAAGGCATTTGCCCCGGTGCCGGCCGCCGTGCTCTTGCTGCCAAGGTTCTCGCGCATCTTGGCGCGCATCTCGCTGACCTCCTGGCGCAGGGTCGGCAAGTCACGCGGTTTGCCCAGTATCGCCGCACGGACCTTTTCGAAAGCCTGGCCGACGTCCTGACTGCCCACCAACACCCTTGCCCGCACCAACGCCTGATGCTCCCAGGTCCAGGCTTCATTTTCCTGATAACGGGCAAACGCCCCCAAAGAACTGACCAACAGCCCCGACGCACCGGACGGACGCAGGCGCATATCCACTTCGTACAGCTGGCCCGAGTTGGTCTGGGCCGTGAGCAAGTGGATGATCCGCTGTCCCAGGCGGGTGAAGAACTGGGCACCATCGATCGGCTTCGGCCCGTCGGTTTCGGCCTGCGGATCACCGTCGTGGATGAACACCAGATCCAGGTCCGAACCATGCCCGAGTTCCAGGCCGCCAACTTTCCCGTAACCGACAATGATGAACCCGGGATCGCATAAAGAGCCGTCGGTGCGCAGCGGCGTGCCGTACTTGGCCACCGTTTGCCGCCAGGCCAGGGCCAGGACCTGTTCCAGAATCGCCTCGGCGAGCCAGGTCAGGTAATCGCTGACCTTCATCAGCGGCAGGCTACCGGCGATTTCCGAAGCGGCGACTCGCAAGCGGTGCGCCAGTTTGAAATGGCGCAGGGCTTCCATCTGCTGCTCCAGGTCGTCCTCGGGAATCCGCGTCAGGCGCTCGCGCAATTCGGCGGCCAGCTCGGGAGCCAACGGCGGCTTGAACAGTCGGCCTTCGTTGAGCAATTCATCGAGCAACAGCGGGAAGCGCGTGATCTGTTCAGCGATCCACGGGCTCGCGGCACACAGGGTCAGCAAACGGCGCAATGCACCAGGGTTTTCGGTCAGCAACACCAGATACGCCGAACGACGCGCCACGGCTTCTACCAATGGCAGCACACGCTCGAGCACCAGATCCGGATTGGCATGTTCCACCGCCTGGGCAAGCAGACGCGGAATAAAGGCATCGAGCCGTTCGCGTCCCAAACGCTGCATGGCTCGTAATTGCGGGCTGCTGCGCAAGCCAGCCAAGGCTTTCAGCGCTTTAGGAGCATCAGTGAAACCGCCCTCTTCGAGCTGACGGCAGGCGGCTTCTTCATTCTGCGCCTCCTCCCATAGCGGCAGCCATTCACCACCGACCACCACTTCGCTTTCGGTGCCGGCTTCCTCGTCCGGATCAGCGATGACCTGGCCGAAGTGCCACGCCACCCGACTGCGCCAGTGCATCAATTGCTCATGGAACGCCGCCCAGTCGGCAAACCCCAGCATAAAGGCAATACGCGCCTGATCCTGGGCGCCATCGGGCAGCATCTGTGTCTGACGGTCGGCAATCGCCTGGATGGCGTGTTCGGTGTAACGCAGGAATTCGTAGCCTTCGCGCAGTTCGCTGATCACCGTCGGCGGCAGATAGCCCTGACCTTCCAGCGTGCTCAGTACTTTTAATAAAGGGCGCTGCTGCAAGCTCAGGTCGCGACCACCGTGGATCAGCTGGAACGCCTGGGCAATGAACTCCACTTCGCGGATGCCGCCGGAACCCAGCTTGATGTTGTCGGCCATGCCCTTGCGCCGCACTTCCTGCTGGATCAATTGCTTCATGGTGCGCAGCGCTTCGATGGCGGAAAAGTCCAGGTAACGCCGGTAAACGAACGGCCGCAGCATTTCCTGCAATTGCGCGCCGGCAACCTGATCGCCCGCCACCACACGCGATTTGATCATCGCGTAGCGTTCCCAATCGCGACCCTGATCCTGGTAATACTGCTCCAGCGCATTGAAGCTCAGCACCAATGCCCCGGACGAACCGTAAGGACGCAAACGCATGTCGACCCGGAACACGAAACCGTCGACGGTCATCGGGTCCAGCGCCTTGATCAGGCGTTGGCCGAGCCGGATGAAAAATTCCTGGTTATCCAACGGGCGTTTGACGCCGACCGTCTCGCCACCCTCGGGGTAGGCGAAAATCAGGTCGATGTCGGACGACAGATTCAATTCCACCGCACCGAGCTTGCCCATGCCCAGCACCACCATTTGCTGGGGTTCGCCGCTGCGGCGGCCGGTGGGCACGCCGAATTGCTGGCAATGGCGTGCGTACAACCATTGATAGGCCTGGTCGATACTGGCATCGGCCATGTCGGAGAGATCGCGACAGGTCTGCACCAGATCGGCCTGGCGGGTCAGGTCGCGCCAGATGATCCGCACCTGGTGACGGGTACGCTGACGACGCAAGGCACGGCCGAGCTGGTCATCGGTTTCGGCCGCGTTCGCCGCGGCGGCAATCTGCGCGCACAACTCGCCCGGGCTGAAGCTGCGGTCCAGTTCACCGGACTGCACCAGCTCCAGCAACATCAAAGGGTCACGCACGCTCTGTTCAATGACAAAGTCGCTGGCAGCGGTCACTCGGGCAAATTGAGCCCAACGCTCAGGGGTCCAGGCGGACAGCCCATGATCGTCGTCCAGGGCATCGACTGCGGCACGGAACGACTGCTCGGCGCGGGTGACAAGCGGCATCAGAATGGCGGGCAGTTCGGCAAGCGTAGGCAGGCTCATGGTCTATCCTTGATCGGCGTGTATCGGGCTGCATGTAGTGAATTTTCATAACGCACTACCTGAAGGACTGTCGAACAAAAGTTAGAAATAGCTGAAATTTCTTTATTTTTGGCAGCCAGCATCAAGCTTTCACCTTTTCGGGTTGGCAAATGACCAACCTTAACGATTATTCTCACAACGCAGCCGGGGGCCACAAGCCGCTCATCTGTAGTTTTACTACTCGTATATACATT
>NZ_RCNW01000488.1:0-3581 GCF_004307605.1 Pseudomonas sp. Sample_24 | reverse complement strand
CTGCGCGGGTTCTGGTTGCCGGTCGGCGTGTTGCGGATGTAACGACCGTCCGACTGCAGGCTCCAGCTGTGGGTGTTATCGGTCAGGTACAGCTCCAGCTCCTTCTTCACCCGCATGATCAGCTTCTTGCCCTCGACTGGGAAGCAAGTCTCGACGCGCTTGTCGAGGTTGCGCTCCATCCAGTCGGCACTGGACAGGAACATCTGCTCATCGCCACCGTTGAGGAAATAGAACACCCGGGTGTGTTCCAGGAAACGCCCGATGATCGAACGCACGTGAATGTTGTGCGAAACCCCGGCAATGCCCGGCCGCAGGCAGCACATGCCACGCACCACGAGGTCGATGCGCACGCCCGACTGGCTGGCCTTGTACAACGCACGGATGATCTTCGGATCGGTCAGCGAGTTGAACTTGGCAATGATGTGCGCCGGTTTGCCATCGAGGGCGAACTGGGTCTCGCGGGCAATCATGTCGAGCATGCCCTTCTTCAGGGTGAACGGCGCATGCAGCAACTTCTTCATACGCAGGGTCTTGCCCATGCCGATCAACTGGCTGAACAGTTTGCCGACGTCTTCGCACAAGGCGTCGTCGGAGGTCAGCAGGCTGTAGTCGGTGTAGAGGCGAGCGTTGCCGGCGTGATAGTTACCGGTACCGAGGTGCGCATAACGCACGATTTCACCGGCCTCGCGGCGCAGGATCAACATCATCTTGGCGTGGGTCTTGAAGCCGACCACGCCGTAGATCACCACCGCACCGGCCGCTTGCAGACGGCTGGCCAGTTGCAGGTTGGACTCTTCGTCGAACCGCGCGCGCAACTCGATCACCGCGGTAACTTCCTTGCCGTTACGCGCCGCATCCACCAGCGCATCGACGATTTCCGAGTTGGCGCCGGAGCGGTACAGGGTCTGACGCACCGCCAGCACGTGCGGGTCCTTGGCAGCCTGGCGCAGCAAGTCGACCACCGGGGTGAACGACTCGAACGGGTGCAGCAGCAGGATGTCCTGCTTGCTGATCACACTGAAAATATTCTCGCTGTTTTGCAGCAGCTTCGGGATCTGCGGGGTGAACGGCAGATATTGCAGCTCGCGCTGGCTGTCCAGACCGGTGATGCTGAACAGACGCGTCAGGTTCACCGGACCGTTGACCTGGTACAACTCGGTCTCGCTCAGGTTGAATTGCTTGAGCAAGTAGTCGGACAAGTGTTTCGGGCAGGTATCGGCGACTTCGAGACGCACCGCATCACCATAGCGACGCGAGAACAGCTCACCACGCAGGGCGCGGGCAAGGTCTTCGACGTCTTCGGAATCCAGCGCCAGGTCGGCATTTCGGGTCAGGCGGAACTGGTAGCAGCCCTTGACCTTCATGCCCTGGAACAGGTCATCGGCGTGGGCGTGGATCATCGACGACAGGAACACATAATTGTCGCCGGCGCCGCCCACTTCCTCCGGCACCTTGATGATGCGCGGCAGCAGGCGCGGGGCCGGGATGATCGCCAGGCCGGAGTCGCGACCGAAGGCGTCGATGCCTTCGAGCTCGACGATGAAGTTCAGGCTCTTGTTCACCAGCAACGGGAACGGGTGCGTCGGGTCGAGACCGATCGGGGTGATGATCGGCGCGATCTCGTCGCGGAAATAACGGCGCACCCAGGTTTTCAGCTTGGTCGTCCAGTGACGACGACGGATAAAGCGGACCTGATGTTTTTCCAGCTCCGGCAATAGAATGTCGTTGAGAATCGCGTACTGGCGGTCAACGTGGCCGTGCACCAGTTCGCTGATGCGCGCCAGGGCCTGATGCGGCTGCAAGCCATCGGCCCCCGCCTGCTCACGGGCGAAAGTGATTTGCTTCTTCAGGCCGGCGACGCGAATTTCGAAGAACTCGTCCAGGTTGCTGGAGAAGATCAGCAGAAACTTCAGCCGCTCCAGCAACGGATAGGTCTCATCCAGCGCCTGTTCCAGTACGCGGATGTTGAACTGCAGTTGCGACAACTCGCGATGGATGTACAGGCTGCTGTCATCCAGGCCGGGAATGGCAATCGCCGGCGCCGCCGGGGCGGGCTCGGTTACCGCCGCGGGTGGAGCAGGCTCCAGCTCCGGCGGGGTCTCGGCGATTTGCTCGACCACAGGTTGAGCGTCTTGTACGGCAACTTCCGTGAGTCCTTCGGTATTCATCACATGTTCCTGGGAGGGCTATTTTTGCTCTCGTAACAATTGAGCGGCACGAACGGCAAAGTACGTCAGGATGCCATCAGCGCCTGCACGTTTAAAGGCGGTCAGGGATTCGAGGATAACCCCTTCGCTCAACCAGCCGTTCTGGATCGCGGCCATGTGCATGGCGTACTCGCCGCTGACTTGATAAACAAAGGTCGGCACTTTGAACTCTTCTTTGACCCGGCACAGGATGTCCAGGTACGGCATGCCTGGCTTGACCATGACCATGTCTGCGCCTTCTGACAAGTCAGCCGCCACTTCGTGCAGGGCTTCGTTGCTGTTGGCCGGGTCCATCTGATAGGAGGCCTTGTTGGCCTTGCCCAGGTTCAGTGCCGATCCGACCGCATCGCGGAACGGGCCGTAGTAGGCGCTGGCGTACTTCGCCGAGTAGGCCATGATCCGCACGTTGACGTGACCGGCCACTTCGAGCGCTTCGCGGATCGCCTGGATGCGCCCGTCCATCATGTCCGACGGGGCGACCACCTGCGCACCGGCTTCGGCATGGGACAAGGCTTGCCTGACCAGTGCATCGACGGTGATGTCGTTCTGCACGTAGCCTTCTTCGTCGAGGATACCGTCCTGGCCATGAGTGGTGAACGGGTCCAGAGCGACGTCGGTGATCACACCCAGCTCAGGGAATTGCGCACGCAGGGCGCGGGTGGCGCGCTGGGCGATGCCTTCAGGGTTCCAGGCTTCGGCGGCGTCCAGCGACTTCAGCCCTGGCGGGGTCACCGGGAACAGTGCCAGCGCCGGAATTCCCAGCTCGACCCACTTGGCCGCTTCTTCGAGCAACAGATCAATGGTCAGGCGTTCGACGCCCGGCATCGACGCCACCGCTTCACGACGGTTTTCACCGTCCAGCACAAATACCGGCAGAATCAGGTCATCGACGCTCAGCACATTTTCACGGACCAGTCGGCGCGAGAAATCATCGCGACGGTTGCGGCGCAGGCGGGTTGCAGGGAACAAACGGTTGGCGGGGGTAAAGCTCACGGCAGACTCCTGAGCCCGCAGGCGTGCGAGCGTGACAGTTATAAGCGGCCATTATGACGAACGTGTGACAGTTGTGCGCACACCGCGACATGTAGCCGCATTCCATTGTCCTTGTAGGAAATGTTCACGTCGAGACACATTTGGACACTTTCCTGAATGTGTGCGAAGGGTTAGGCTGCGCGTTCATTTCGCCAGCACCCAGACAATGCTCCAACAATTTCTGCATGACTTCGGCTACTTTGCCTTGTTCCTCGGCACGTTTTTCGAAGGCGAAACCATTCTGGTGCTCGCAGGCTTCCTCGCGTTCCGTGGATACATGGACATCAACCTGGTGGTGGTCGTGGCGTTCTTCGGCAGTTATGCCGGCGATCAGCTGTGGTA
>NZ_RCNW01000128.1:0-618 GCF_004307605.1 Pseudomonas sp. Sample_24 | reverse complement strand
GCACAAGGATAGCGTAGACAGGTGAAGTGACGTCCGTCACCGCGATCCACGCTAAGACTAGCGCGAGCGTCAAAAAGTGCCGCTTGTCGGGCAGCTAAATTTTCATCTGCCGGGCGATTGGCGGCCCAGGCCCGCTTTGGCGACACATCGCCACAGGGTTTGCTGATACGCAATACGGACACCCCTCTTCTTATAGTCAGCTTTGGCACCAGGAAGTGCGCTGATCCTATTGTCCAACTGTAGACGGTTGCCGAGACGATATTGCTCAATTGAAAAATATCGTTGTGCAATTCGTCCACGGCTTGACCTGACACAACTCACGACATGAAAAACCAGTCGACCAGTGTCACCGACACGATTGGCAACCCTGTTATTATCCGCGCCAGTTTCAACGCCATTTTTCTTCAGCCGATACGAGCGAATTCATGAGCACTGACAAGACCAATCAGTCCTGGGGCGGCCGCTTCAGTGAACCCGTCGACGCCTTCGTCGCCCGCTTCACCGCCTCCGTCACCTTCGACCAGCGCCTGTATCGCCACGACATCATGGGCTCGATCGCCCACGCCACCATGCTGGCCAAGGTCGGCGTGCTGACCGATGCCGAGCGCGACAGCATCA
>NZ_RCNW01000197.1:0-3601 GCF_004307605.1 Pseudomonas sp. Sample_24 | reverse complement strand
AGGCGCGCAGGTAGTTGTCGCGGCAGCTGTGCATGTAGCGTTTTTCCAGGGCGTAACGCACGGTGTTGCTCTCTTGTGCACACGCGCCGCCGAGGGTGTCATGACGCCCGCAGGTGTCGGCGACGATGGTCAGCATCGGCTTGCCGAGGTTGGAATACAGCACGCTGCCGGTACTCAGGTACACGCTGTTCTGCCGGCGCAGGGTGCGCTGTACGTCGTAGCGTTCCCTGGGGTTGGCAACGCTGTAGAACAGAGTATCGACCGCCTGGTTGCCTTCGAGGTCGAGAATGCGCAAGGTCTGGCCGGCCTTGACCTCCATCAGCCAGGGTTCACCGGCGGGGATGGTGGCGCGGTAGATCGCGTTTTCCGGCTGCTTTTCAGTGTTGATGAGAGCGAGTGACATGGCAGCGATCCTCAGGCAAACAAACGGTCGGTGTTGATGAAGCCGCGCTCGTTTTCCGGGCGCGAGGTGCGGCAGTGTTCGGCGACGCTGGCGTCGGCGTTCATCCAGCTGAGCTTCAGTGGTTTCGGTGCGTACTCGGGCGAAGGGTCCATCGGATGTTGCAGCGCGGTGAGCACCACCAGCGTGTCCATCGGTGCGTACAACTCGATGTAATCGCCGGCCCTGGAATTGCCCTCGACAAAGTGGAAGCGCCCGCCGTCATCGACGTTGACGCGACTGAACAGGTTGAGGGTCATCAGCAAGTCCGACAGGCCCAGACCCCATTTGCCCAGTTCCACCAACAGGTTGTCGGTGCCGTTGCGGAAGAAGCCATTGCGCAGTTCCTGGTAGCGCCCGGCGCCGTATTTTTCCGCGACTTCTTCAGCACAGAGGACGCCGCCGAGACTGTCGCTCCAGCCGCAGGTGTCGGCGGTGATGGCGGCCAGCACGCGGCCCATGTCCGAATACAGGCAATGACCGGCGGTGAGCTTGGCGGTGTGCTGGCATTTGAGGCTGTCGGGCAGATTCAGGCGCTCGGTTTTTTCGTTGGCGTTGAGCAGCGTCAGGCTGACGTTGGCGCCGCCGCGAAGGTCGGTCAGGCGCAGCAGTTGGCCGCGCTTCAGGACGAAGGAGCGATGACCTCCACCGGGGAGCATTTCTTCGGCGAAGGGCGGGAACAGTTGGGTCGAATCAGTCATGCGGAAGTCCTCTCAAGCGGTTCGAAGCGCGCTTGCCAGTTGCACCGGCAAGGCATCGACGGCGGCACGGGTGGTGCGGCGGTCAGTGTTCAAAGGGATGTCGTAGGTGATGCGGGCGCCATAAGCCCCTGGGGCATGCGGATCGAGGCGGACCTTGTCGAAGACCAGCAAGCGGGTGCCGAGGCTGAAGCCTTCGCTCAGGTCGTGGGTGACCATGAACACGGTCAGTTGCGTTTCCCGCCACAGCTCCAGCAGCAAGGCGTGCATGTCTTTGCGGATGCCCGGATCGAGTGCGCCGAAGGGTTCGTCGAGCAGCAACACCCGGGGCTTCATGATCAGCGCTTGGGCGATGGCCAGGCGTTGCTGCATGCCCCCGGAGAGCTGCGCCGGGTACTTGTCCAGCGAGTGCCCGAGACCAACTTTGTGCAACAGCACGGCGGCTTGCTCGCGGGCAGCCTTTTTGGCGCTGCCGAACAAACGCCCCAGCAAGGGCGAGCGGGGCAGTTCGAGGCCGAGAGCGACGTTGTCCAGCACGCTCAAGTGTGGGAACACCGAGTAGCGCTGGAACACCACGCCACGGCTGGCATCCGGCTCACCGGCCAAGGCCTGGCCATCCAGCAGGATTTCGCCGCGACTGGCTTTTTCCTGGCCGAGCAGCAAGCGCAGGAACGTCGATTTACCGCAACCGGACGCGCCGACCAACGTGCAGAACTCACCCTCACTGACGCTCAGGTTCAGGCCTTCGAGCACCACCTGATCGGCGTATTGCTGCCAGACATTTTTCACCGTGATGAAGCTCATGCGCGCGCTCCTTCGTACCAGGGGAAAGCGCGTTGGGTCAGGCGTTTCAGAGCCCAGTCCATCAGCCAGGCGAGCAGGGTAATCCACACCACGTAGGGCAGGATCACGTCCATTGCCAGGTAGCGGCGCACCAGGAAAATCCGGTAGCCCAGACCGTCGGTGGAAGCGATGGCTTCGGCCGCAATCAGGAACAGCCACGCCGAACCGAGCATCAAGCGCAACGAGATCAGCAGCCGTGGCAGCAATTGCGGCAGTACCACTCGCAGCATCAAGGTCCAGGTTGAAGCGCCGAGGGTCTGGGCCTTGATCAGCAGTTCCACGGGGATTTCCCGGGCGCGTTGTTCCAGGTCCCGGGCCAGTGCCGGGGTGATGCCGATCACGATCAGCATCACTTTCGACAACTCGCCCAAGCCGAAAACGATGAACAGGATCGGCAGGATCGCCAGCGGTGGCACCATCGACAACACCGTCAGCAATGGCGACAACGGCGCCCCGAACAGCGGCAGGGTGCCCGCCGCGATGCCCAGGCACAGCGCGGCCACGGCGCTGATGCCCAGGCCGATGGCCAGTCGTCTCAGGCTGGAGGCGGTGTCTTGCCACAGCAGGTAGTCGCCGGTGCGGCTGTCAGCGGCGAAGGCCAGGCGTTTTACCGCGTCGGTCATTTGCACGGCGCTGGGCAGCAGCTTGTCATTGGGGTTGTCCGCCAGTCGCTCGGCCGACCCCATGAAGTAGGCGAACAGCACCAGGGCGAATGGCAGGATCACCAGCAACAGGCGACTCGGGCGATCCGGGTGACGATTGATCAGGCGCATGGCCAAGTCCTCTTTTTACAACTTGGCGTCGGCGGCCATCTGCACGTAGCTGGGGTCGAAACGCAGCTTGAGGTTGCCCTTGTCGCCGCTGGTCACGCCATTGGCGAAGGCCATGCCGACCGCGCTGGTGTCCTTGGCGCCTTCACCCAGCAAGCCGTGCTGGAAGGAGAACTCGGCGACCTTGCGCATGGTTTCCGGCAGTTGCTTGCTGGTGCTGAAGGCCAGGGCTTCTTGCGGGGTGGCGAACAATTTGGTGGTGTCCAGTTGCGCCTGGAAACCCGCAAGGTCGGTGCCCGAAGCCTTGGCCATGTGCTCAAGGGCAGCCTTGCCGGCGGCGTTTTTCGCGTTCATCAGCTCGACCACTTCGAACCAGGCGCCGGTCAGGGCTTTGCCCAAGGCCGGGTTGTCTTTGAGGGTGGCGCTGTTGACCACCATCATGTCCATGATTTCGCCGGGAACCTGGCTGGAGTTGAAGACTTCAGTCACGCCGGGTTTGGCCTTGATGTCCGAGAGCATCGGGTTCCAGGTGGTGACGGCGTTGACCTGATCGGTGTTGAAGGCCGCCGAGATATCGGCGTCCGAGGTGTTGACCACTTTCAGGTCTTTCTCGGTGAGGTCCACCGAATCCAGGGCCCGGGCCAGCAGGTAATGGGACACCGAGAGCTCGACCAGATTGACGTCCATGCCCTTGAGGTCGGCGACTTTCTTGCCTTCGCCTTTAAGCACGATGCCGTCGTTGCCGTTGGAGAAATCGCTGACGATCAGCGCAGTGCTGTCGACGCCGCCAGCGGCCGGAATGGTCAGCGCATCCATGTTGGTCATGGTGCAGCCGTCGAACTGGCCGGCGG
>NZ_RCNW01000475.1:0-29398 GCF_004307605.1 Pseudomonas sp. Sample_24 | reverse complement strand
CGCTCAAGCGCTTTATCGAATACGCTAAAAGTCATGAACAGGTGTGGTTCAGCCGCCGCGTCGACATCGCGCGTCACTGGCAAGCAACCCACCCGTACCAAGGGGCCGCGAAATGAGCGCCTTTCAAACAGTGAAACCATCGACCTTGAGCCGCGACGCCTTCGTCAAAGCCTTCGCCGACATCTACGAACATTCGCCATGGGTGGCCGAGAAGGCCTTCGACCTGGGCCAGGACGCCTCGATCGACGAGATCGAAACCCTGCACCAGCGCATGAGCGACATCCTGTTGAGTGCCGATCAGCAAAGCCAACTGGCCCTGATCAACGCTCACCCGGACCTGGCCGGCAAAGCCGCCGTCCAGGGCCAACTGACCGAAGCCAGCACCAATGAACAGGCTGGCGCCGGTATTCACCAATGCACGGCCGAAGAGTTCCAGCGCTTCACCGAGCTGAACGACGCCTACAAGGCCAAGTTCAAGTTTCCCTTCATCATGGCGGTAAAAGGCAGCAACCGGCATCAGATCCTCGCGGCGTTCGAAACGCGCATTCACAACTCGGCAGACACCGAATTCAAATGCGCGCTGGCGGAGATCAACAAGATCGCCCTGTTCCGATTACTGACCCTATAGCAAGCCTGGCCCGAGTACTTTCAAACGCAAACAGTACCCAGGGCCTTGCAAGCATCCCAAGCCAACTTATTAAAGGCAGACAAGAAGAATGAAAGCTTACGCCGTACCTTTCGAGAAGTTCGTCAACCTGGCCGACGCCCGCCTGGGCACCAAAATCATCTCGGTCACCGATGACTGGTTCGCAGACGCCAACCGTCTGTTCCAACCGACCCCGGCCGTTTGGAAGGAGGGCGTGTTCGATGACAACGGCAAGTGGATGGACGGCTGGGAGTCGCGCCGCAAGCGCTTTGAAGGCTACGACAGCGCTGTGATCCGCCTGGGCGTACCGGGATCGATCAAGGGCGTCGACATCGACACTTCATTCTTCACCGGCAACTTCCCGCCGTCGGCCTCCCTGGAAGCCTGCTTCCTGGCCGAAGGCGAGCCGAACGAAAACACCCAGTGGACCGAAGTGCTGTCCGCCGTCGAACTGCAAGGCAATAGCCACCACTACCACGAAATCAGCAACGACCAGGCGTTCAGCCACCTGCGCTTCAACATCTACCCGGATGGTGGTGTTGCCCGTCTGCGCGTCTATGGCATTCCGTTCCGCGACTGGTCCGCTGTCGGCGACAACGAGCAAGTCGACCTGGCAGCCGCCCTCAACGGTGGCCGCGCCCTCGCCTGCTCCGATGAACACTTCGGCCGCATGAGCAACATCCTCAACCCGGGCCGTGGCATCAACATGGGCGATGGCTGGGAAACCGCACGTCGTCGCACCCCGGGCAATGACTGGGTGATCGTCGCGCTGGGTCACCCGGGCGAGATCGAGAAAATCATCGTCGACACCCTGCACTTCAAAGGCAACTACCCGGACAGCTGCTCGATCCAGGGCGCGTTCGTCAAGGGCGGTACCGACAGCCAGATCGAAACCCAGTCGCTGTTCTGGCGCGAACTGCTGCCAAGCCAGAAGCTGGAAATGCACGCCGAACACACCTTCGCCGAGCAGATCAAGGCACTGGGCCCAATCACCCACATCCGCCTGAACGTGTTCCCGGACGGTGGCGTCAGCCGCCTGCGCGTATTGGGCAAGGTTGCGAAGTAAGCGCTGAACCTGTGGCGAGGGAGCTTGCTCCCGCTGGGCTGCGAAGCGGCCCCAAAAAAGGGACTGCTGCGCAGTCCAGCGGGAGCAAGCTCCCTCGCCACAATAATCAACACAGAATTCAAGGTAAGAAGACCAGCATGCGCACATTGACGATTGAACCGCTGACCAAAGAAGCCTTCGCTCCTTTCGGTGACGTGATCGAAACCGACGGCAGCGATCACTTCATGATCAACAACGGTTCGACTATGCGCTTCCATAAACTGGCGACGGTGGAAACCGCTACGCCGGAGGACAAAGCGATCATCAGCATTTTCCGCGCCGACGCGCAGGACATGCCGCTGACCGTCAGCATGCTGGAGCGCCATCCGCTGGGCAGCCAGGCTTTCATTCCGCTGCTCGGCAACCCCTTTCTGATCGTGGTCGCGCCAGTTGGCGATGAACCTGTATCAGGCTTGGTCCGCGCCTTCGTCACCAACGGCAGGCAGGGCATTAATTACCATCGCGGCGTCTGGCACCACCCGGTGCTGACGATCGAAAAGCGGGATGACTTCCTGGTGGTTGATCGCAGTGGCACAGGCAATAACTGCGATGAGCATTTTTTCAAAGAGGATGAGCGTTTGATCCTCGCCCCCCACCAATAAGAGAAGGTCTGATCACTCGACAACAAGAGTGACAGGCGAGAGGTAAAGACTGTGGAAGCACATCTGTTGGAATGGCTGAACCTGAGCGTGCGCTGGGTTCATATGATTACTGGTGTGGCCTGGATCGGCGCATCGTTCTACTTCGTCTGGCTGGAAAACAACCTCAATCGGGTCAACCCGAAAAGCGGTCTGGCCGGTGATTTGTGGGCGATCCACGGCGGCGGTATCTACCACCTGGAAAAATACAAACTGGCTCCACCGACCATGCCGGACAACCTGCACTGGTTCAAATGGGAAGCCTACTTCACCTGGATGTCGGGTATCGCGCTGCTGTGCGTGGTGTTCTACTCCAACCCGACGCTCTACCTGCTGGCTCCGGGCAGCACCCTGAGCGGTCCTGAAGGCGTGGCCATCGGCATCGGCTCGCTGTTCATCGGCTGGTTCGTCTACTCCTTCCTTTGCGACTCGGCCCTGGGCAAACGCCCTGCCCTGCTCGGCTTCATCCTGTTCGTCCTGATCATCGGCGCGGCCTATGGCTTCAGCAAGGTGTTCAGCGGTCGTGGTGCGTACCTGCACGTCGGCGCGATCATCGGCACCATCATGGTCGGCAACGTGTTCCGCATCATCATGCCGGCGCAACGCGCACTGGTGGCGGCCATCGCCGAGAATCGCACGCCGGACCCGGCGCTGCCAGCCAAAGGCTTGCTGCGTTCGCGCCACAACAACTACTTCACCTTGCCCGTGCTGTTCATCATGATCAGCAACCACTTCCCGAGCACCTACGGCAGCCAGTACAACTGGCTGATTCTGGCCGGGATCGCGGTGCTGGCGGTGTTGGTGCGTCACTACTTCAACACCCGTCACGACAGCCACAAATTTGCCTGGACCCTGCCGGTGGCAGCGGTGGGCATGATTTGCCTGGCGTACGTGTCCGGTCCGAAGCCGATGTCCAGCGCCCCCGAAGTAGCCAAGGCCCCTGCTGCCATTGAATACCAGCCATTGCCGGAAACTGCAGTGGGTGGTGGTTTGAAACCGGCCGAAACCAAACCCGCAGAAACGCCTGCCGCCGCCCCGGCGCAAGCGACCAACGCCGGTCCGAGCTTTGACAAAGTGCACAGTGTGATTCAGGAACGCTGCTCGGTCTGCCACTCGGCCAAACCGACCAGCCCACTGTTCAGCGCTGCCCCGGGCGGAGTGATGTTCGACACCCCCGAGCAGATCCGCCAGAACGCCGCGCGGATCCAGGCTCAAGCCGTCGCCACTCAGATCATGCCACTGGGCAACATCACTCAGATGACTCAGCAGGAACGTGACCTGATCGGCGCCTGGATTGTGCAGGGAGCTCCGACCAACTAAGCAACACAAAAGCCTGTGACAAGCGGGCTTTTGTGGCAAGGGATGCTCCCGCTGGGACGCGAAGCGGCCCCCTCTCTATCTGAAAAGAAGGGGACTGCTGCGCAGTCCAGCGGGAGCAAGCTCCCTCGCCACAGGTCTGCCTTACAAAAATCACAAGAATAAAAAAGATCCGAGGTGTTGCATGTCCGAGCTCTCCAAAGCACGCATCCCCGACGCACCCGCCATTCAGCGATTGCCCCTATTGCAACTGATTCTGGTCGGTCTGCAACATGTTCTGCTGATGTACGGTGGCGCCATCGCGGTGCCGCTGATCATCGGACAGGCCGCTGGCCTGAGTCGTGAAGAAATCGCCTTCCTGATCAACGCCGACCTGCTGGTCGCCGGCATCGCCACCATCGTTCAATCTCTTGGTATCGGCCCCATGGGCATCCGCATGCCGGTGATGATGGGCGCCAGTTTTGCCGCTGTCGGCAGCATGGTCGCCATGGCCGGCATGCCTGGCATCGGCATGCAAGGCATCTTCGGTGCGACCATCGCTGCCGGCTTCTTCGGCATGCTCATCGCCCCGTTCATGTCCAAGGTCGTGCGCTTCTTCCCGCCTCTGGTGACCGGTACGGTCATCACCTCGATCGGTTTGTCGCTGTTCCCCGTGGCCGTGAACTGGGCCGGCGGCGGTGCCAGCGCCAGCCAATTCGGCTCACCGATTTACCTGATCATCGCCGCGCTGGTGCTGGGTACCATTTTGCTGGTGCACCGCTTCATGCGCGGTTTCTGGGTCAACATTTCCGTGCTGATCGGCATGTGCCTGGGCTACGTGCTCTGTGGCGTGCTCGGCCTGGTCGACCTCAGCGGCATGGCCCAAGCGCCATGGCTGCAATTCGTCACCCCGCTGCACTTCGGCATGCCGAAGTTCGAACTCGCGCCGATCCTTTCGATGTGCCTTGTCGTGGTAATCATTTTCGTCGAGTCCACCGGGATGTTCCTCGCGCTGGGCAAAATTACCGGCCAGGAAGTCTGCCCGCGAATGCTGCGCCGCGGCTTGTTGTGTGATGCCGGCGCGTCGTTTTTCGCAGGCTTTTTCAACACCTTCACTCACTCGTCCTTCGCCCAGAACATCGGCCTGGTGCAGATGACCGGCGTACGCTGCCGTTCGGTGACCATCGTCGCCGGCGGCTTGTTGATCGTCTTGAGCCTGCTGCCCAAGGCCGCATTCCTGGTGGCGTCGATTCCGCCAGCGGTATTGGGTGGCGCGGCGATTGCGATGTTCGGCATGGTTGCCGCCACGGGCATCAAGATTCTTCAGGAGGCCGACATCGGTGACCGTCGCAATCAGTTGCTGGTAGCGGTGAGCATCGGCATGGGCCTGATCCCGGTGGTCCGTCCGGAATTTTTTGCCCACCTTCCGCTGTGGATGAGCCCGATCACCCACAGCGGTATCGCCATGGCCACCCTCAGCGCGCTCACGCTGAACCTGTTGTTCAACATTCTTGGCGGCGCCGAGCGCGCGGCCATCAACGACTGCCACGCCCACTAAGACAGAAACGCCGCCCCTGTAGGAGCGAGCCTGCTCCGGGCGGCGTTCCGACGATGGACCCGAGAACACCGCGTTATCCAGATAACACGCGTAATCGTTGACGACCATCGTCGGAACGCCGCCCGGAGCAGTCTCGCTCTTACAGGGTAGGGGTTTGCTGCGCCTTGAAAATAACAACAAGAGGGAGCAACAGATGATTCGGACTACAACCAACCTGCTGTTGGGTGCTGGCCTGCTGGCTGCTAGCCAGGCCATGGCCGGCGATTTGCTGCTGTGGCAGACCAACAGCCTGAGCTATCTGTACGGCAAGGACTTCGCGGTCAACCCGTCGATCCAGCAGACGATAACCTTCGAGCACGCCGACCGCTGGAAGTACGGCGATAACTTCATGTTCATCGACAGCACTTACTACAACGGCGAGAAGGACCGCAACAAAGGCGTCCACGCCTATTACGGCGAGTTCAGTCCGCGTTTGTCCCTCGGCAAAATCCTCGACCGCCGTTTCGAATTCGGCCCGATCAAGGACGTGCTGCTGGCCATGACCTACGAGAATGGTGAAGACGACACCGAGGCCTACCTGATCGGCCCCGGCTTCGACCTCGCGATCCCCGGCTTCAATTTTTTCACCCTGAACTTCTATAACCGCCACACCGAAGGTTCGCGCCCCGGCGACGATGTCTGGCAGATCACCCCGGCCTGGTCCTATACCGTGCCGTTGGGCAATTCAAGCCTGTTGATCGACGGCTACATCGACTGGGTTGTGGATAACGATCAGAACTCGCGCGGCACCTACCACGCCAACGTGCATTTCAATCCGCAGATCAAATACGACCTGGGCAAAGCCCTGGGCTGGCGGGAGAAACAGGTGTATGTCGGCGCCGAGTACAGCTACTGGAAAGACAAGTACGGCATCGAAAACACCGCCAGCTTCGACACCAATGAGAACACCACCAGCCTGCTGGTGAAGGTGCATTTCTGAAATGACCCGCAACCGTGCCCCACACCTGTCGTCGGTGCGCTGTTGCGGGGCACTTGAGACCTGGCCAAGGAGTCAGTATTCTCCGCGGCCGCCTGAATCCGCTTTAAAAAAAAGCCCGGATTTAATTCCTGACCAGAAAGCCAACTTATCCCGGCGCTGGACGGTATCAAGGCATCCCCATACCCCTCTCAATCGACTGTTTTTGAGCAGCCGAGCGGGAGTTTTTTTGCTTTTCGAATGCCTTGGCGCAGCTCTTGCTAACAGCATGAAAGCTGACCGATTGGATGAATATTTACCGCAACGAAAAAAGGCGCCACACCAGAGCGCCGACTTTAAAAAAAATACGTGGAACACCTACTTTTTGGGAGCAACCGAATGAAACGTACGTGCACTAGCCTGATGCTGGCGGGATCCATGCTGGCGGGGGGACAGGCGATGGCGGGCGATCTGCTGCAATGGCAGAACAACAGCCTGACTTATTTGTATGGCAAAGACTTCCAGGTCAACCCGCGCATTCAGCAAACGGTGACCTTCGAACACGCCGACGGCTGGAAATACGGCGATAACTTCTTCTTTATCGACAAAATTTTCTACAACGGCAAGGAAGACGGCTTCGCCGGTGAAAACACCCATTACGGCGAACTCAGCCCACGGCTGTCGTTCAACAAGATCTTCGACCAGAAAGTCGAATTCGGCCCGATCAAAGACGTGCTGTTGGCCATGACCTACGAGTTCGGTGAAAACGACACCGAGTCCTACCTGATCGGTCCGGGTTTCGATCTGGCCATTCCGGGCTTTGATTATTTCCAACTGAACTTCTACAACCGCCACACTGAAGGCAGTCGCGCGGGGGATGACGTGTGGCAAGTCTCGCCAGTCTGGTCGTACACAGTCCCGGTCGGCGACTCAGACATCCTGATCGATGGTTTCATGGACTGGGTGGTCGACAACGACGTCAACGACAAAGGCGAATATCACGCCAACCTGCACTTCAATCCACAGATCAAATACGACCTGGGCAAGGCACTGAGCCTGGGCGAGAAGCAGTTGTACGTCGGTGTCGAGTATGACTACTGGAAGAACAAGTACGGGATTGAAGACAGCCAGGGCTTCAAGACCGATCAGAGCGTGACCAGTTTCCTGGTCAAGGTTCACTTCTGATCCTTCGGCGTCTGTAAGCACGCCTTCGCGGGCAAGCCACGCTCCTACAGGTTTTTGTGTCGCTCATATAATTGGCGGACGCCACAAAACCTGCAGGAGCGTGGCTTGCCCGCGAAGGTCGCACCGCCAATCTCAAGCCGAAACAGATTGCGTCAACCCAAGAAACCGGCTCAACTCTTCGCGCTTGGCCAACGCATCCCGCCGCCCCAGATCAATCAATTCGCTGCAATACCCCGCCTCGAACAGCAGATAACTCAACACCCCCGCGCCACTGGTCTTGGTCGCTCCCGGTCCGCGCAGAAACAGCCGCAATGCCGCGGGCAGTTCTTGGCGATGGCGTGCAGCAATCTCGTCGATCGGCTGACTCGGTGAAATCACCAATACATCAACAGGCGCCACGCCCAAGGTGCGCGTCGGCGTACCGTCGGGCATGAGGTGGCTGAACTGATTCAAGCGGCGCAACAACTCGATATCGCTTTCCAGGCTGTCGATGAACGTACTGTTGAGCATATGCCCACCGATTTGCGCCAGCGTCGGTTGCTGGCCGGTGTAGACACGTTGCAACGGATGCTCGGGGTCGACGCCTCGCGGGTTGCCGCTGACGCCCACCACCAGCACACGATTGGCGCCCAGGTGCAGCGCCGGGCTGATCGGTGCTGACTGCCGCACCGCGCCATCGCCGAAATATTCCTCGCCGATTTTCACCGGGGCGAACAGCAGTGGAATGGCTGAACTGGCCAGCAGGTGATCAACGGACAATTGCGCAGGAACGCCGATCCGGCGATGACGCAACCAGGCTTCGATTGTGCCGCCGCCCTGGTAAAACGTCACGGCCTGCCCCGACTCGTAACCGAATGCCGTCACCGCCACCGCCTTCAACTGCTTTTGTGCGATGGATTCGGCGATGCCGGTCATCTGCAACTTGTCGTTGAGCAAACGGCGCAGCGGCGAGCTGTCAAGCAGCGCAACCGGCACCTGAGCACCGAGCCCCAGCAAACTGTGGCTGACAAAGCGGCTGGCCTGATGGATGACGCCTGGCCAGTCGCTGCGCAGCACCAGGCGACTGCGAAAGCCCTGCCAGAAGACAGTCAAGCGTTCGATGGCAGCGCGAAAATCCGTGGCGCCGCTGGCCAGGCTGACTGCATTGATCGCCCCGGCCGAGGTGCCGACAATCACCGGAAACGGATTGTCCGCACCCAGGGGCAAAAGCTCGGCAATTGCCGCCAGCACGCCCACCTGATAGGCCGCCCGCGCCCCGCCACCGGAAAGAATCAAACCAGTTACCGGTTCAGCAGGACTCATTGCAACACTCCATGGTGCTTATTGGGGGCGGCGGGTCAACCGCGTTTTGCGTAGAGTTTGGGCTCGCCCGGTGGACGACTCTTGAAGCGGCGGTGCGCCCACAGGTATTGCTCCGGACATTCGCGCAACACGCCTTCGATCCATTGGTTGATACGCAGGCAATCGGCCTCTTCGGTTTCGCCGGGGAAGCCTTCGAGCGGCGCATGGATGACCAGACGATAACCGCTGCCATCCGCCAGACGCTCCTGGGTGAACGGCACCACCAGCGCCTTGCCCAGCCGCGCAAACTTGCTGGTGGCGGTGACGGTTGCAGCCTGGATGCCGAACAGCGGCACGAAAATGCTTTGCTTGGCGCCGTAGTCCTGATCCGGCGCGTACCAGATTGCCCGGCCGGCCCGCAGCAGCTTGAGCATGCCGCGCACATCTTCACGCTCCACCGCCAGCGAATCGAGGTTGTGGCGCTCACGTCCCTGGCGCTGGACGAAGTCGAACAACGGGTTCTTGTGCTCGCGGTACATGCCGTCGATGGTGTGCTGCTGGCCCAACAGCGCCGCACCGATTTCCAGGGTGGTGAAATGCACCGCCATCAGGATCACGCCCTTGCCTTCACGCTGGGCCTGCTGCAAATGCTCCAGCCCTTCAATGTGTGCCAGCTTCGCCAACCGCTCGCGTGACCACCACCAGCTCATGGCCATTTCGAAGAACGCGATGCCGGTGGAGGCGAAGTTTTCCTTGAGCAGGCGCTTGCGCTCGGCCGCGGACTTTTCCGGGAAACACAGCTCCAGATTGCGCTTGGCGATGCGCCGTCGGTCGCCCGCCACGCGATACATCAAGGCGCCGAGCGCGCGACCGAGCCACAACAATGCCGGATACGGCAACTGGACGATCAGCCACAACAGCCCCAAGCCACACCACAGCGGCCAGAAACGTGGAGAGAGAAAGGTTTTTCGAAAACGCGGGCGATCCATTAATGCATCCGTTAAGACAATGGCCGCGCATTCTACATCGTTCGACCCGGCTTGCGGCCTGCGGGCGTTCTCGTTATAAGTCTCGGCACTTTTAGTGACAAGTCGTTGTATGCCGACCATGAGCCAAACCGAACCGCTAGACCAAGATCCCGTGTTCCAGCTGAAGGGCAGCATGCTCGCCATTACGGTGCTGGAACTGGCCCGTAACGACCTCGAGGGCCTCGACCGGCAATTGGCCGCCAAGGTCGCCCAGGCGCCTGGTTTTTTCAGCAATGCGCCGCTGGTACTGGCCCTGGACAAACTCCCGGCCAGCGAAGGTGCGGTCGATCTGCCGGGCCTGATGCGCGTCTGCCGCCAGCATGGCCTGCGCACCCTGGCGATCCGTGCCAGCCGCATTGAAGACATCGCTGCGGCCATCGCGGTCGATCTGCCGGTGCTGCCGCCCTCCGGCGCGCGTGAGCGTGCGCTGGACCTGAACGAAGGCGCCGTTGCAAAAAAACCGGAAAAACCGCCGGAGCCGACGATCAAACCGACCAAAATCATCACTTCGCCAGTACGCGGTGGCCAGCAGATTTATGCACAAGGCAGCGACCTGGTGGTGATCTCCTCGGTCAGTCCTGGGGCGGAACTTCTCGCCGATGGCAACATCCATGTATACGGCCCCATGCGTGGCCGGGTGTTGGCCGGCGTCAAAGGCGACACCAAGGCCAGGATTTTCTGTCAGCAAATGAGCGCTGAACTGGTTTCGATCGCAGGACATTACAAGGTCTCCGAAGACCTGCGTCGCGACACGTTATGGGGTTCGGGCGTACAGGTCAGCCTGTCGGGCGATGTGTTGAACATCATTCGGCTTTAACGGATACTGCCGCATTTTCCAAGCATCTCTAAAACGTAGCGAAAACGGCTCAAACGAAGTAGGAAACAGGCCAAAAGCAGTGTTTACCGGGGGTAAACGCCGCTCACAACCGAACTCCAGCCAAGGCTGTCCGACTGCAGTAGTTTTCAAGAGATGTTTTTCAGGGGCTAAAAGTCCTTTTTCCTTAGGGGTGAAACACCTTGGCCAAGATTCTCGTGGTTACATCCGGCAAGGGTGGTGTGGGTAAGACCACCACCAGCGCCGCTATCGGTACCGGCCTCGCTCTGCGCGGCCACAAAACAGTGATCGTCGACTTCGACGTGGGTTTGCGTAACCTCGACCTGATCATGGGTTGCGAACGTCGCGTGGTGTATGACTTCGTCAACGTGGTCAACGGCGAAGCCAACCTGCAACAGGCCCTGATCAAAGACAAGCGCCTGGAAAACCTCTACGTCCTGGCCGCCAGCCAGACCCGCGACAAAGACGCGCTGACCGTCGAAGGCGTGGAAAAAGTCCTGATGCAACTCAAGGAAGACTTTGAGTTCGTGGTCTGCGACTCCCCGGCAGGCATCGAGAAAGGTGCCCACCTGGCCATGTACTTCGCTGACGAAGCGATCGTCGTGACCAACCCGGAAGTGTCCTCGGTTCGAGATTCCGACCGCATGCTCGGCCTGCTGGCCAGCAAGTCCCGTCGCGCCGAACGCGGCGAAGACCCGATCAAGGAACACTTGCTGATTACCCGTTATCACCCGGAACGTGTGAGCAAAGGCGAAATGCTCGGCGTAGAAGACGTCAAGGAAATCCTCTCGGTAACCCTGCTCGGCGTGATCCCGGAATCCCAGGCGGTGCTCAAGGCATCCAACCAGGGCGTTCCCGTGATCCTCGACGACCAGAGCGATGCCGGCCAGGCCTACAGCGATACCGTAGATCGCCTGCTGGGCAAGACCGTGGATCATCGATTCCTCGATGTACAGAAGAAGGGATTCTTCGAGCGCCTGTTTGGAGGCAACTAAGCAATGAACCTTTTTGACTTCTTTCGTGCCAACAAAAAGCAAAGCACCGCGTCGGTAGCGAAAGAGCGTCTACAGATCATCGTGGCGCACGAACGCGGCCAACGCAGTACCCCGGACTACCTGCCAGCCTTGCAGAAGGAACTGGTCGAGGTGATTCGCAAGTACGTCAATATCGGGTCCGATGACGTGCACGTCGCACTGGAAAGCCAGGGCAGCTGCTCGATTCTGGAACTCAATATCACCCTGCCAGATCGCTGAGTCGATCCGGCTGGAGCCACGGCGGTTCAGGTTTTCCCGCATTTTGCAGGAGCAAAACTTGCTCGCGATAGCATCACCTCGGTTTATCTGAATACCGAGTTGCCTAAATCGCGAGCAAGCTTTGCTCCTACAGAGAGCGGGAGACCTGAGCCGCCGTTGGCGTTTGTTACGAGGCTGTTTTAATGCCGCTGTCCAATGTCCAAATCATTCATCAGGATGCCGCCGTTCTGGTGGTGAACAAACCCACCTTGCTGCTCTCCGTCCCAGGTCGGGCCGATGACAACAAGGATTGCCTGATTACCCGCCTGCAGGAAAACGGTTACCCGGAAGCCCGCATCGTCCATCGCCTGGACTGGGAAACCTCCGGCATCATCCTGCTGGCTCGCGATCCCGATACGCACCGTGAGCTGTCCCGCCAATTTCACGACCGCGAAACTGAAAAGGCGTACACCGCGCTGTGCTGGGGCCAGCCCGAGCTGGACAGCGGCAGCATCGATTTACCGCTGCGCTATGATCCGCCGACCAAGCCACGCCATGTGGTCGACCATGAGTTCGGTAAAAACGCCCTGACCTTCTGGCGCGTACTGGAACGCTGTGGCGACTGGTGCCGCGTCGAGCTCACGCCGATCACCGGACGCTCGCACCAGTTGCGTGTGCATATGCTGTCGATCGGTCACCCACTGCTGGGCGACGGGCTCTATGCTCACGAACAAGCCCTGGCCGCCTGGCCTCGCCTGTGCCTGCACGCGAGCATGCTCAGCTTCACTCATCCGCAAAGTGGCGAACGCCTGCGCTTTGAGTGCCCGGCACCGTTCTAGTAGCCAATGCCCTCTGTAGGGATTTGCTAGTCAGCAGTCCCCCGCCAATTCTCTGACCAATACGTTAAACTGGCGCCATTGCTGTCTGGAGCTTCTTATGCGCGAAGAGTTGAACCAAGGCCTGATCGACTTTCTCAAGGCCTCCCCTACCCCGTTCCATGCCACTGCCAGCCTTGTTCAGCGACTGGAAGCAGCAGGTTATCAACGCCTGGACGAGCGTGAGCCCTGGTCCACCGAAGCCAATGGTCGCTACTACGTCACGCGTAACGACTCTTCGATCGTTGCGATCAAAATGGGCCGCCATTCGCCGCTGCACGGCGGCATTCGCCTGGTCGGCGCCCACACCGACAGCCCGTGCCTGCGGGTCAAGCCGCAACCGGAACTGCAACGCCAAGGCTTCTGGCAACTGGGCGTCGAAGTGTATGGCGGCGCGCTGCTGGCACCGTGGTTCGATCGTGACCTGTCCCTGGCCGGCCGCGTGACCTTCCGCCGTGACGGTAAGGTCGAGAGCCAGTTGATCGACTTCAAGGCACCGATCGCAATCATTCCGAACCTGGCCATTCACCTCAATCGTGAGGCCAACATGGGCTGGGCGATCAATGCCCAGACCGAATTGCCACCGGTGCTGGCGCAATTCGCCGGTGACGAGCGCGTGGATTTCCGCGCTGTGATCACCGACCAACTCGCCCGCGAGCACGGCTTGAATGCCGATGTGGTGCTCGATTACGAGCTGAGCTTCTACGATACGCAAAGTGCCGCGGTTATCGGCCTTCACGGTGATTTCATCGCTGGCGCCCGCCTGGACAACCTGCTGTCGTGCTACGCCGGCCTGCAAGCGTTGCTGACCGCCGACACCGACGAAACTTGTGTACTGGTCTGCAATGATCACGAAGAAGTCGGTTCCTGTTCTGCTTGCGGCGCCGATGGCCCGATGCTCGAACAAACCCTGCGTCGCCTGTTGCCCGAAGGTGACGAATTCGTACGCACCATTCAGAAATCCCTGCTGGTTTCGGCCGACAATGCCCACGGCGTGCACCCCAACTACGCCGACAAGCACGACGCCAACCACGGCCCGAAACTCAACGCTGGCCCGGTGATCAAGGTCAACAGCAATCAGCGCTACGCCACCAACAGCGAAACCGCTGGTTTCTTCCGCCATTTGTGCATGGCCGAAGAAGTACCGGTGCAGAGCTTCGTGGTGCGCAGCGACATGGGCTGCGGCTCGACCATCGGCCCGATCACCGCCAGTCACCTGGGTGTGCGCACCGTGGACATCGGCCTTCCGACGTTCGCCATGCACTCGATCCGTGAACTGTGCGGCAGCCACGACCTGGCGCATCTGGTCAAAGTGCTGAGTGCTTTCTACGCCTGCCGCGAGCTGCCGTAGATCCCCGTGCAAGAGCTGCCGCAGCCTGCGGCAGCTCATGCACGGATCGCAGGAAATCCACCTAGACTTCAATTATCCCTTTCGACAAGGCAGTCGCCATGATCTCGCTATCCTCGTTCCACGCCATGCTGATTCCGATTCTTATCGGTATGTTGATGCTGGCAGTCGGCTTCAACTTTCGTGACAAAAATGCCGGCGTACTCGCCATGTGGCTCGGCATGCTGCTGATCCTTGCCACTGTGATCTTCAAGATCCTCGCCAAACTCAACGAATAAATTATCCCCCGACTCGCTTTGAATTTGACGGGCTCGTACACTCGGTCGATCCGCTCACTCTGAGGTTGACCGCCTAGTGTCCGCTCGTCTTTTCGCTCTGCCGTGTTTGTTCCTTGTCTGCCTGCTGTCGCTGCTGCCAGTGGCGTCTGCCCAGGCGGTGGGTTTGCCGAGCCTGCTCAACAGCTCCTCAAAAGCCCAGCCAGAAGCGCAGGAGCCCTTGGCTCAATCACTGGACGAAGTGATCAAGTCCCTGGAAAACGATCAGCAACGAAGCAAATTGCTGGCGGACTTGAAGAAACTGCGCGATGCCACGAAAAAGGCGCAACCCGTCGCCGAAGAGGGGGTACTGGGCCTCATTGGCGGCACGCTCGCCAGCTTCGAGAAACAATTTTCCGGCGCCGACAGCCCGATTACACGCTGGTCCAACGAATTCGACCAGGCCAAGGACGAACTCACGGCGCGGATACTGCCGGCCAATGAATGGCTGCCAATCATTTTCGCCTTTGCCCTGATTCTGATGCTCTGGAGCCTGCTGGCGGCTGCGTTGATCTGGATCAGCCACCGGGTGCGCATGCGTTTCGGGTTGACCGAAGAACTGCCACAGCACCCCAGGGCCGTGGACATGTTGCGCTTCGCCTTGCGCAAGCTCGGGCCTTGGCTGATTGCCTTGGTCATCACGGTCTACATGAGCTACGCCCTGCCGTCGTCATTGGGCAAAAGCCTGGCGATGGTGCTGGCCTATGCACTGGTGGTCGGCACCTGTTTCTCCGCCATCTGTGTGATCGCTTTCTCCCTGCTCGACGGCCCGCACCGCCACCGTGCCTTGCACATCTTGCGGCATCAGGCGTTTCGACCCCTGTGGCTGATCGGCAGCTTCGCCGCTTTTGGTGAAGCCCTGAGCGATCCGCGATTGATCGAAAGCCTTGGCGTGCACTTGGCGCACACGGCAGCGACGGTGGCCAACGTGTTGGCGGCGCTGTCCACCGGCTTGTTCATCCTGCGATTCCGTCGCCCGATCGCCCACCTGATACGCAACCAGCCACTGTCCCGCCGCCTGACCCGCCGCGCCCTCAGCGATACCATCGAAATCCTCGGCACCTTCTGGTATGTCCCGGCACTGGTGCTGGTGGGCATTTCCCTGTTCGCCACGTTTGTTTCTGCCGGTGACACCAGCACTGCCCTGCGCCAGTCGCTGATCTGCACGGTATTGCTGGTGTTGTGCATGGTGATCAACGGCCTGGTACGTCGCCACTCCCTGAAACCGCAACGTGGGGTCAAACGCCACGCGCTGTATTCCGAACGCTTGAAAAGCTTCTTTTATACCCTTGCCCATTTGCTGGTATGGCTGGCGTTCATCGAACTCGGACTGCGAGTCTGGGGCATGTCGCTGATTGCGTTCACCGAAGGCGAGGGCCATGAAATCAGTGTCAAGCTGTTCAGCCTCATCGGCACGCTGATCTTCGCCTGGCTGGTCTGGATCCTCAGCGACACCGCCGTGCACCATGCCCTCACCCGCTCTCGCAAAGGCCTTGCCAACGCCCGCGCGCAAACGATGATGCCGCTGATCCGCAACGTATTGTTCGTGGCGATCTTCATCATCGCGCTGATCGTCGCGCTGGCGAACATGGGCATGAACGTCACGCCACTGCTGGCCGGTGCCGGCGTTATCGGCCTGGCCATCGGCTTTGGTGCGCAATCACTGGTGGCCGACCTGATCACCGGCTTGTTTATCATCATCGAAGACTCCCTGGCCATCGACGACTACGTGGACGTCGGCGGCCACCTCGGCACGGTCGAAGGCCTGACTATCCGTACGGTGCGCCTGCGGGACATCGACGGCATCGTCCACACCATTCCGTTCAGCGAAATCAAAAGCATCAAGAACTACTCCCGGGAGTTCGGCTATGCCATCTTCCGCGTCGCGATTCCTGCCAACATGGACATCGATAGCGCAATCAAACTCATGCGTGACGTCGGGCAGAAAATGCGCACCGATCCCCTGCAACGACGCAACATCTGGTCGCCACTTGAGTTTCAGGGTGTGGAAAGCTTCGAGTCCGGCAATGCGATCCTGCGCGCCCGGTTCAAGACTGCGCCGATCAAACAATGGGAAGTGTCCCGTGCGTTCAACCTGTCGCTGAAACGACACATGGACGAAGCCGGGATGGATTTGGCTATGCCGCGGATGAGCATTCAAGTGATGACGGCCGGTGGTGGACTGGAGAAGGGGTGATGCTGATCTTAAGTTTCAGTCCCGCCCTGATTAGCCTTCCCATGAATACGCGGCATTAGTATTCAAACGACATCAACGCCAACATGAATCGCATCATGCCGCCAAAACTCCAGATCGCAATCGATCAGCCGCTCATGCTGATCGTAATTGACCCGGGCAATCCGTAAGCCCGGGCTCCCCACCGACACCCGCAAGGCCGCTGCCGCATCCGCGGACAACGCCGTCGGCACAATCTCGAACCGCACCCGCCCGTAATGCAAGTCGTAATGTCGCGCATAAAGCTCGGTAATCGACTGGTTCAAATCGAAGTCCAGGATCCCCGGGAAAAACTGCGGGTTCAGATAATGCTCCACGTACAACACCAGACGCCCGTCAATGCGTCGCGATCGGCAGATCTGAATCACGCTCGACAGCGCCGGCAACTGCAACCAGGCACAGACCGCCGCCGACGCTGGCTGCAAACGCGCAGAGATCACTTCAGTGGACGGCACCCGCCCCTGCGCGCCGACCATTGCGTGAAAGTGGCTGCGCTGCATCAGGTTATAGGCCAGGCGCGGTGGCGAGACGAACCAGCCCCGGCGTTCTTCGCGATAAATCTGCCCCTGAGCCTCCAACTGCAACAACGCCTCGCGCACTGTAATGCGCGTCGTACCGAACAACTCACTGAGCTTGCGCTCGGCCGGCAGCTTGCTGCCAGGCGTCAGCAACCCATGGTCAAGTTGCTCCTGCAGCACTTGGCCGATGGCTGTCACCGCTTTTGTTGCCTCGTCGCGCATCAACGTTACCTATCTGGACTAGACCAGCACTGTTTCGGGGCAGAACCGCGCTGTGAATCGGCTCTGTCTACGTCCTGTAAGCGTAGGCAGTGCAGATGACTGAGAGATGACAAGTCTGGGGACGGGTCATCTGCAGGGCGCTTTAAAATCCGTGCAATACATCTGCCAAGTGCTTGTACTGCGGGCATTTGCCAATGGTCTACGCTTACTTGGCAGCCGTCAGTACCGGGCAAATAAAACGCCTGTCGGGCGACGAACGACATCAAAGTGTCATCCAGCCCCCCTAAATTGGCTCAGGTATTGCTGACCTAGACCAACACAAACCGCAATCGCAGCGTTGAACACGACCCAAGGAGCTTCGGAATGAAACAGTTTTTCCTGGCATCACTGTTAGGCTCGACCATTGCCATGTGCACCGCCGCCATGGCGGCTGATGATCTGAAAACCCTGGAAGCCGCTGCGAAAGCGGAAGGCGCAGTCAACAGCGTCGGCATGCCCGATGACTGGGCCAACTGGAAAGGCACCTGGGAAGACCTGGCCAAGAAATATGGCTTGAAACACATCGATACCGACATGAGCTCGGCCCAGGAAATTGCCAAGTTCGCCGCGGAAAAAGACAACGCCAGTGCCGACATCGGCGACGTCGGCGCCGCCTTCGGCCCGATTGCGGTCAAGCAAGGTGTGGTGCAACCGTACAAACCATCCACCTGGGACCAGGTACCCGACTGGGCCAAGGACAAGGACGGCAACTGGGCGTTGGCCTACACCGGCACCATCGCCTTCATCGTCAACAAGAAATTGCTGCACGGTTCCGAAGTACCCACCAAATGGGCAGACCTCAAGTCCGGCAAATACAAAGTGTCCATCGGTGACGTGAGCACCGCGGCTCAGGCAGCCAACGGCGTACTGGCCGCAGCACTGGCCAATGGCGGCGACGAGAAAAACCTGCAGCCTGCGTTGCTGATGTTTGCCGATATCGCCAAGCAGGGTCGCCTGTCGATGGCCAACCCGACCATTGCCACCATGGAAAAAGGCGAGATCGAAGTCGGTGTGGTCTGGGACTTCAATGGCCTGAGCTACAAGGCCAAAATGGCCAACCCGGATGACTATGTCGTGCTGATCCCATCCGATGGCTCGGTGATTTCCGGCTACACCACCATCATCAACAAATACGCGAAAAACCCGAACGCCGCCAAGCTGACACGTGAGTACATCTTCAGTGACGCCGGGCAGATCAACCTGGCCAAAGGTAATGCCCGTCCGATCCGTGCTGAACACATCACGTTGCCCGAAGACGTGAAAGCCAAGCTGCTGCCAAACGAGCAGTACAAAAAGGTCACGCCGATCAAGGACGCGGATGCCTGGGAGAAAACGTCCAAGGCCTTGCCGCAGAAGTGGAACGAAGAAGTCATCGTCGAAATGAAGTAATGCGTGATCTGTAGGAGCGAGGCTTGCCCGCGAAGCGGCACTGACAGTCAACATCCCTGTTGGCTGAAAGTCCGCCTTCGCGAGCAAGCTTCGCGCCTGCGGGTTTCGCTGATATTCATTGTTTTGCGGAGTCATCGCCCCTATGAATCACAACGTCATCCTTGTGGTGCTCGACGGCCTCAACTACGAAGTCGCCAGCCACGCCATGGGGCACCTGCAAGCCTATGTCGGCGCAGGACGCGCAGCGCTCTACAAGCTGGAGTGCGAATTGCCGGCCCTGTCCCGCCCTCTGTACGAATGCATCCTGACCGGCGTCACGCCGATCGACAGCGGCATCGTCCACAACAATGTCTCGCGCCTGTCGAACCAGCGCAGCATCTATCACTATGCCACTGACGCCGGGCTGAAAACGGCTGCGGCGGCATACCACTGGGTCAGTGAGTTGTACAACCGCTCGCCGTTCGTCGCGGCGCGTGATCGTCATACCGACAACCCCGACCTACCGATCCAGCACGGGCATTTTTACTGGAACGATCATTATCCAGACTCGCATCTGTTCGCCGATGCCGAAAACCTGCGTTTGCGCCATGCGCCGAATTTCCTGCTGGTGCACCCCATGAATATCGACGACGCCGGGCACAAGCACGGCCTCGAAACCGCGCAATACCGAAACAGCGCGCGCTCCGCCGACATCATCATCGCCGACTATCTGCAAGGCTGGCTCGACGCGGGTTATCAAGTGCTGGTGACAGCCGATCACGGCATGAATAACGACCGGTCCCACAACGGCCTGCTGCCCGAGGAACGCGAAGTTCCGCTGTTCGTGCTCGGTGATGCCTTCAGTCTCAATGCCGATGCCGTCCCGAAACAGACGCAAATCTGCGGCACCGTCTGCGAGCTGCTGGGCGTCCCCCACGACAAACCTGTGTGCCGGGAGCTGCTCAAGTGAACGCCATCACTCGCGGCAAATGGCTGGCGGCTTTGTGCCTGGTGCCCTTCGCTCTGTTCTTTATCGTGTTCGAAATCGCCCCGCTGGTGTGGGTGATGATCAACAGCCTCGAATCGGAAGAATTCGGCTGGGGCCTGGCCAACTTCACCAAGATTTTCAATTCGAAGTTCTATTTGCAGGCAATCCGCTACAGCCTCGAGATCAGCTTCTGGTCCAGCGTATTCGGCATCATCATCGCGGTGCTCGGCGCTTATTCACTGCGTCGGGTCGATTCGAAACTGCGCAACTTCGTCAACGCCTTCGCCAACATGACCAGCAACTTCGCCGGCGTGCCCTTGGCTTTCGCGTTCATCATCCTGCTCGGCTTCAACGGCAGCTTCACCATCATGCTCAAGCAGGCCGGGATCATTCAGGACTTCAACCTGTATTCGAAAACCGGGCTGATCATCCTCTACACCTATTTCCAGATCCCGCTCGGCGTGCTGCTGCTCTACCCGGCGTTCGACGCCTTGCGCGAGGACTGGCGCGAATCCGCTGCGCTGCTGGGCGCCAATGGCTGGCAGTTCTGGCGCCACATCGGCCTGCCGGTGCTGACCCCGGCATTGCTCGGCACCTTCGTGATCCTGCTGGCCAACGCCCTCGGCGCCTACGCCACGGTGTATGCCCTGACCACCGGCAACTTCAACGTGCTGCCGATCCGGATCGCGGCAATGGTATCCGGTGACATTTCCCTCGACCCCAACCTCGCCAGCGCCCTGGCCGTGGTGCTCGTGGCGTTGATGACCCTGGTGACCATCGTGCATCAGCTGCTGTTGAAGAGGAGCTACCATGTCTCGCGCTGAATTGGGACCTATCGGGGTCTACCACAGGGTGGTGGTCTACCTGCTGTTCGCGATCCTGCTGCTGCCATTGCTCGGCACATTCATCTACTCGATCTCCAGCAGTTGGTCGGCGACCATTCTGCCCAGCGGCTTCAGTATCAAATGGTACGTGCAATTGTGGAGCGACCCGCGCTTTCTCAGTGCTTTCGGCCAGTCGCTGCTGGTCTGTGTCGGTGCACTGGTCCTGTCGGTGGTACTGATCCTGCCGCTGCTGTTCGTGGTGCATTACCACTTTCCAAAACTCGATGCGCTGATGAACATCCTGATCCTGCTGCCCTTCGCGGTGCCGCCAGTGGTGTCGTCGGTCGGTCTGTTGCAGCTCTACGGCTCGGGGCCGTTCGCCATGGTCGGCACACCGTGGATCCTGATCGGTTGCTACTTCACTGTGGCATTGCCCTTCATGTACCGGGCGATCACCAACAACCTGCAAGCGATCAACCTGCGTGACCTGATGGACGCCGCGCAACTGCTCGGCGCCAGCACCTTTCAGGCGGCATTCCTGGTGGTGCTGCCGAACCTGCGCAAGGGCTTGATGGTGGCATTGCTGCTGTCGTTTTCGTTCCTGTTCGGTGAATTCGTGTTCGCCAACATCCTCGTCGGCACCCGTTACGAAACCCTGCAGGTCTACCTCAACAACATGCGCAACAGCAGCGGACATTTCACCAGTGCGCTGGTGATTTCCTACTTCTTCTTTGTGCTGGTCTTGACCTGGATTGCCAACATCTTGAACAGGGACAAAAGCGAATGAGCTATGTCAGCGTCCAACATCTTCAGAAAAACTACGCGGGCACCACGGTGTTCAGCGACATCAACTGCGAAATCCAGAAAGGCGAATTCGTCACCCTGCTCGGCCCGTCCGGTTGCGGCAAATCGACCCTGCTGCGCTGCATCGCCGGACTGACCTCGGTAGATGGCGGCAAGATCCTGCTTGATGGCATCGACATCGTGCCGCTGAGCCCGCAAAAACGCGGGATCGGCATGGTGTTCCAGAGTTATGCGCTGTTTCCCAACATGACCGTGGAACAGAACGTCGCCTTCGGTTTGCGCATGCAAAAGGTCAACTCGGACGACAGCCAGAAGCGCGTCGCCGAAGTTCTGAGGCTGGTGGAGCTGCAAGATTTTGCCGCCCGCTATCCGCATCAACTGTCGGGTGGCCAGTGCCAGCGCGTCGCCCTTGCCCGCTCGCTGGTGACCCGCCCTCGCCTGTTGCTGCTGGATGAACCGCTGTCGGCGCTCGATGCCCGGATTCGTAAACACCTGCGCGAACAGATCCGTCAGATCCAGCGCGAACTGGGCTTGACCACGATTTTCGTCACACATGATCAGGAAGAAGCGCTAACCATGTCTGATCGAATTTTCCTAATGAATCAGGGAAAAATCGTACAAAGCGGCGATGCCGAAACCCTCTATACAGCGCCGGTCGATGTGTTCGCCGCCGGGTTCATCGGTAACTACAATCTGCTGGATGCCGAGAGCGCGACGAAGCTGTTGCAGCGGCCGATCAATCATCGAATCGCGATTCGCCCGGAAGCCATCGAACTGAGCCTCAACGGTGAACTCGACGCGCAAATACGCAGCCACAGCCTGCTGGGCAACGTGATCCGCTACCGCATCGAAGCCCGCGGCGTAGAGCTGGTGGTCGATGTACTCAACCGCTCGGCCTCCGATTTGCATCCCGATGGTCAGCGTCTGGCGCTTTCCATCGATCCGACGGCCCTGTGTGAGGTAGCCTGATGACCTTGCTGACGTTGAAGAGAGAACTGCACTGATGGCCCTGGCAATTTTTGATCTGGACGAAACCCTGATCCACGGCGACTGCGCCTCGCTGTGGAGCGAACAAATGGTCCGCCTCGGCTGGGTCGATGGCGAATCCTTCCTGCGTCGCGACAAGGAACTGATGGACGCCTACGGCCGAGGTCACCTGGCGATGGAAGACTACATGGCCTTCAGCCTGGAGCCATTGATCGGTCGTACACCGGCTGAGGTCGAACACCTGGTCGGCCCATGGGTGGAAGACTTCATCGAACCGATCATCTTCAGCGACGCCACCAAGACCATCGCCGCGCACCGCAAGGCCGGCGACCGCATCCTGGTGATCTCGGCCTCCGGCACGCACCTGGTGGCGCCGATTGCCGAGCGCCTGGGCATCGACGAGATTCTCGGGATCGAACTGGAGGTGGCCCACGGTGCTTACACCGGCAACACCGTCGGCACCCTGACCTACCGCAAAGGCAAGATCACCCGGCTGCTGGAGTGGCTGGATGCAGAGGAGGAAAACCTCGAAGGCGCGAGTTTTTATTCCGATTCACGCAATGATTTGCCGTTGTTGCTGAAGGTGGATTTCCCACATGTGGTGAACCCGGACCCGGTGCTGCGTGAACAGGCGGAAAAAGCCGGCTGGCCAATCCATATCTGGAAGTAACCCGCTCGTGTAGGAGCAAGGCTTGCCCGCGACTCAGGCGACTCGGTATGTTTGGCAGACCGTGTCATCGATCATCGCGGGCAAGCCTCGCTCCTACGGGGGTTATCAGGTCAGGCTTTCATCAATCACCAACACCAGCTTCCCAGCCACCGTGTTGCTCGCCAACTCGGCAAACGCCGCTTCGGCATCCTTGATCGGGAAGGCCTTGGCCAGTTGCGGGCTCAACCGGCCTTCAGCAAACAGCGGCCACACGTGCTGGCGCAGATCACTGAACAGATCCGCCTTGAACTGATCATCGCGGCTGCGCAGGGTTGAGCCCAACAGTTGCACACGCTTGGCCAGCACTTGCGCCAGATCAAGCCTGGCCTCACGGCCGCCCATCAAGCCGATCAGCACCCAGCGCCCATCCAGAGCCATAAGCTTAAGGTTCAGCGCCGCGTAATTGCCTCCTACCGGGTCGAGGATGACATCGAACGGCCCCAGATCGCTCAAGCTCTCGAGATTGCCGCTACGGACCACACCGCCCTGGGCGCCAAGCTTTTCGCAATAGGCCAGCCGTTCGGCAGAACCGACACTGACCCAGCACGGATTTCCGAACGCCTTGCACAGCTGAATGGCAGCTGAACCGATTCCACTTGCTCCAGCGTGCAGCAGGACTTTTTCCCCTGGCTTGAGCGCAGCGAGTTGAAACAAATTCAACCAGACCGTTGCATACACTTCGGGCAACGCCGCCGCCTCCGCAAGCGACATTTCGTCGGGTACCGGCAGCACGTGCCGTCCGTCGACAACCACTTCCTCGGCCATCCCGCCCCCGGCCAGCAAGGCGCAAACCCGATCGCCAACTTGCCAGGAAGAACCCGGGCCGACCTCGCTGATCACGCCCGAACACTCTAGACCGAGCACCTTGCTGACTCCCGGCGGCGGTGGATACAGCCCTGCCTTCTGTAATAAGTCGGCACGATTGAGTCCCGCAGCCGACACCCGGATGCGAACTTGTCCTACATCACACGCAGGACTCGGCTCTTCAAGCCACTCCACTTGACCGTCAACGCCTTGCAATGCTTTCACAGTGCCTCCATAGTGAGTCTGGACTGAGCCCGAAGCTGTAGCGCCGGGCTTTTTGCATTATGCGACCGGCCCTTGTGGAACCGGCGACTTCAAAGACGGCCTAATATGCGTTATCAATTGTCCCCGCGTCGAATCAACATGAAGCGTTTGTTCCCCAGCACTGCCCTCGCTCTTTTCATCGGTATCGGCCTGCTGCCGATGTCCGGCAACACTTTCGCAGCCAACAGCTGGGACAAGCTTCAACCTGATCGTGACGAAGTCATCGCCAGTCTGAATGTCGTGGAACTGCTCAAGCGTCATCACTACAGCAAACCACCGCTCGATGATGCGCGCTCGGTGATCATCTACGACAGCTATCTCAAATTGCTCGACCCGTCGCGCAGCTATTTCATGGCCAGCGACATTGCCGAGTTCGACAAGTGGAAGACCCAGTTCGACGACTTCCTCAAAAGCGGCGATCTCAACGCCGGGTTCACCATCTACAAGCGCTACCTGGACCGCGTCAAAGCGCGTCTGGACTTTGCCCTTGCCGAGTTGAACAAGGGTGTCGACAAGATTGACTTCACCACCAAGGAAACCTTGCTGATCGATCGCAAGGACGCGCCTTGGCTCAAGTCCACCGCAGAACTCGACGACCTGTGGCGCAAGCGCGTCAAGGACGAAGTCCTGCGCCAGAAGATCGCCGGCAAGGATTCCAAGCAGATCCAGGAAACCCTGACCAAGCGCTACAAGAACCAGTTGGCGCGTCTGGACCAGACCCGCGCGGAAGACATCTTCCAGGCGTACATCAACACCTTCGCCATGTCCTACGACCCGCACACCAACTATCTGTCGCCGGATAACGCGGAAAACTTCGACATCAACATGAGCCTGTCCCTCGAGGGCATTGGCGCCGTGTTGCAGAGCGACAACGATCAAGTGAAAGTCGTGCGTCTGGTGCCGGCAGGCCCGGCGGACAAGACCAAGCAGGTCGCTCCGGCCGACAAGATCATCGGCGTTGCCCAAGGCAACAAGGAAATGGTCGACGTGGTTGGCTGGCGTCTGGATGAAGTGGTCAAGTTGATCCGTGGTCCGAAAGGCACCGTGGTGCGTCTGGAAGTGATTCCGGCCAGCAATGCGCCGAACGACCAGACCAGCAAGATCGTGCCGATCACCCGTGAAGCGGTGAAGCTTGAAGACCAGGCGGTGAAAAAATCGGTCCTCAACCTCAAGCAGGATGGCAAGGACTACAAGCTTGGCGTCATCGAGATCCCGGCTTTCTATCTGGACTTCAAGGCGTTTCGCGCCGGTGATCCGGACTACAAGAGCACCACGCGCGACGTCAAGAAACTGCTGACCGAGTTGCAAAAGGACAAGGTCGACGGCGTGGTCATCGACCTGCGCAACAACGGCGGCGGTTCCCTGCAGGAAGCGACCGAGCTGACCAGCCTGTTCATCGACAAAGGCCCGACCGTACTGGTGCGTAACGCCGATGGCCGCGTCGATGTGCTCGAAGATGAAAATCCGGGTGCGTTCTACAAAGGCCCGATGGCGTTGCTCGTCAACCGTTTGTCCGCCTCGGCTTCGGAGATTTTTGCCGGCGCCATGCAGGACTACCACCGCGCGCTGATCATTGGCGGCCAGACCTTTGGTAAAGGCACCGTGCAGACCATTCAGCCGCTGAACCATGGCGAACTGAAGCTGACCCTGGCCAAGTTCTACCGGGTTTCCGGCCAGAGCACCCAGCATCAAGGCGTACTGCCGGACATCGACTACCCGTCGATCATCGATACCAAGGAAATCGGCGAAAGCGCCCTGCCGGAAGCCATGCCGTGGGACACCATCCGCGCGGCGATCAAGCCTGCGGTCGACCCGTTCAAGCCGTACATCACCCAGCTCAAGTCCGAGCATGATGTGCGTACCGCCAAAGACGCCGAGTTCGTGTTCATCCGCGACAAGCTGGCCCTGGCACAGAAGTTGATGAACGAAAAAACCGTCAGCCTCAACGAAGTCGAGCGTCGAGCCCAACACGCCGACATCGAAGCCAAGCAACTGACCATGGAAAACATCCGTCGCAAGGCCAAGGGCGAAGAGCCGCTCAAAGAGCTGAAGAAAGAAGACGAAGACGCCATCGCGGCCGAGCAAGACAAGACCAAGCCGGAAGACGATGCCTACCTGAGCGAAACCGGGCGCATTCTGCTGGACTACCTCAAGCTCAACACGGCGGTGGCCAAGCACTGAGTGTTTAACAGCAACTGATGGCAATTTAATGCTGACGCTCCGCGGAGCGTCATCAAACAGTCATCAATCTGTCGTGAAATACAGGGCTGGGCGTGCTCTCTTTACCGAGAACACGCCCAGCCCTTTTTTTATCGCCAGAGACCGCCATGACCACAACCGAACAGCTGAGTGCGTTGAGCTCAATTCTGACTCAAGGCGGTTTGCACAGCCTGTTCCAGCCCATCATCAGCCTCTCTGAGCGACGAATTCTCGGCTACGAAGCCCTCAGCCGCGGGCCGTCGAACAGCCCGCTGCACTCCCCCATCGCGTTGTTCGCCGTCGCCCGCCAGGCCGGTCGCTTGAGCGAACTGGAAATCGCCTGCCGGCAGAGTGCCTGCCGACGGTTCAACGAACAGCAATTGCCCGGAAAACTGTTCCTCAACGTTTCACCCGAATCCCTGCTCGAGGCCGCGCATCAACCGGGTCGTACCCTGCAATTGCTGCAGGATTTCGGCATCCCGCCGAGCCAGGTGGTGATCGAACTCACCGAACAGGCGCCCATCGACGATTTCCAGTTGCTGCAAACCGCCCTGCATCACTACCGGGCGATGGGTTTTTCGATTGCCCTGGACGACTTGGGTGCAGGCTATTCAAGTTTGCGCCTGTGGTCGGAGTTGCGACCCGATTACGTGAAAATCGACCGACATTTCATCGACGGTATCCATCAGGACGCGCTCAAACGCGAGTTCGTCGGTTCAATCCTGCAAATCGCCAAGGCCTCACGGGCGCAGGTGATCGCTGAAGGTATCGAATTGTCGGAGGAACTGGCGGTACTGACCGAGATGGGCGTCGATCTGGTTCAGGGCTATCTGCTGTGCCGACCGCAGGAGCATCCACCCAAGGATGCCCGGCCCCTGATGCCAAGACAGGACAATGCCACCGTGGCGCTGAACGATGAAGCCAGCGACCTCAGTGCCCTGCTAAACGACCAGCCGGCAGTGGGCCGCGACACACCGACCGCCACGGTCCTGGAGGCCTTCCGTCGCCAGGCCAATCTCAACTCGCTGGCGGTGCTGGACGAACAAGGCCAACCCTGCGGCATCGTCCATCGACATTCGCTCTCCGACGCGCTGCTCAAGCCGTTCGCCACTGACCTGTTCGCCCGCAAACCGATCAGCCGCTTGATGAACGATGACTTCCTGGCCGTCGAGATGAGCCAGTCGCTGCAACAGGTCAGCCGCCTGATCACCAGCCGCGCTCGGCAACGTATCGAAGAAGACTTCATCATCACCCTCAACGGCAGCTACCTGGGCCTGGGGCGGGTGATCGACGTGCTCAAGCTGATTACCGAACTGAAAATCCAGCAGGCTCGCTACGCCAATCCGTTGACCCTGTTACCGGGTAACGTGCCGATCCAGCAATGCCTCACACGGCTGTTACAACAGCAACGCGAATCGGTGATCTGCTACGTCGACATCGACAGCTTCAAACCCTTCAACGATATCTATGGCTACGGCCGTGGCGATGAAGTCCTGCTGTGCCTGGCGCAATGCCTTAACGACCGGGTCGATCCGTCACGCGATTTCGTCGGGCATATCGGGGGAGATGACTTTCTACTGGTCCTTGGCCCGGAAGATTGGGGCCGACGGCTGAACCAGCTTCTGGACGACTTCCAGAGCCAGTGCCGCCGCTTCTACCGCGCCGAACACCTCGAAGCCGGCTGCTTCATCGCCCCCAACCGCCAGGGCGTGCGCCAGGAATTCCCGTTGCTTTCACTGTCCATCGGCGTGGTGCACCTACATCCAGAGGCCTGCGGTGAAATTGATGCCAGCCAATTGGCAGAAATGGCCTCCCAAGCCAAACACCACGCGAAGAACGTGCCGGGGTATAGCGTGCATGTGATTGATAGCCTGGCGGTGCCTACACCGGAAAGAGCACTTCTAATGGGACAGAGCTGACTGCTCCGACGCTATCGCGGGCAAGCCTAGCTCCTACAGGGTCCTGTGGCGCCTGCAGTTTTCGCAAACGACACCCCCCCTGTAGGAGCGAGGCTTGCCCGCGATGGCGTCGGAGCAGACAACTTCCAAGCAATTGCTGCCGCATCGGTTCATGAAAACCGCTAGAACTTGGAGGGAATGTCCTAGGGCGTCGTCGGGAAAGTTTCGTAACACAGCAAAAAGCCTTCATCACCACAAAGTTTGATCTTCGGCGCATGCTAAAAGCAGGTCTTCTCTCCAAACCTCTTGCGCTAATTCGTACACGTCTTGAAAAAATTGCCGAGGACTTTCCAACCCATACCACTCTTCGCGAGGCCAACTCGACGCTATGCCCTCATCGATTTCGAATAACGTCTGGAAGTCGAAATTACTATCAGACAATTTTTCCGCAAGGAACTCCACCAATACAAACTTATGCCTATATGATAGGCAATCCAAATTTAAACAATAACCACGTATCAAACTCTCTCTATCGGCCTTGTTATCTGGGTCGTAAACTCCAAGCTCTACACCTCTGGTTTCTTCGCGATCATAAACATTAAACCCACCAATGAACCACATGAGATCAGGCTCAAATTTTTCATCAACGAAAGGTTCTCTCAACATTACTTTTTCTCCGAGGGAAAAGCAGTATAGGGTCTTGATGGATCTTTTTTGTCAAACTTTACTTCAAACCAATTCAAGTTTTCATTTAGGTTAGGATTGTTAGGGTCTTTTTTGTTTGGCCTGTAGCCACGACCTGCCGCAGGAAGCTCCATTCTTACAATGGGATCTTTGTTATGGTCTTGTCCCGTGTGCGGAAGCAATCCGAGTTGTGCCCTAGACATAGCCTTATTCAGCGCGCTCAGATGAACACGCCAACTACTGAACTGCGAACTTAAATTCCCTCTTGCGAGCTTGGGAACTTTCCCGGTATGTGGGTCAGCGCCATTTATAGCGCGTTGTTTAAGCGCTTTCTCAGGTATTTCAGAGCTGTGCTTTTTAATAGTGTGCATATCATATTTCTCTTCATACTCTTCAACCCGCCGCTTAGCATTCGCTTCAGCCAATTCATCAATCCTTTCACGCCGCCGCTCAGCCGTCATCTTCGGCAGCTGCGGCTCACCCTCATCAACTTTAACGCCACCAACACCATCCGGCACCGAACAACCCGGCCTATTCGCCCCCGGGCAATTCCCGCTCAAC
>NZ_RCNW01000090.1:2300-3606 GCF_004307605.1 Pseudomonas sp. Sample_24 | reverse complement strand
ACAGGTTCGGCTCGCCGAGCTTCATGAAGTCGTCTTTGGACTGCCAGTTCGGCTGGGCAATGATCCCGACGCGAAAGCCTTGAGACTCCAGCAGCCGGCCGATGATTGCCATGCCGAACGACGGGTGATCGACGTAGGCATCACCGGTGACGATGATGATGTCGCAGGAATCCCAGCCGAGCTGATCCATCTCCTCCCTGCTCATCGGCAGGAATGGCGCCGGTCCGAAACATTCGGCCCAGTATTTTGGATAGTCAAATAACGGCTTGGCTGCTTGCATGTCGATAACCGGTGTTGGCTTTCATTGAATTTCGCGGGCGCGGAATATAGCACAAATTTTGACCAATTCCGACGGCTATGGTCGGAAATTGGTGAGCGCTTTGGCACACACAACCTATGTGGCGAGGGAGCTTGCTCCCGCTCGACTGCGCAGCAGTCGCAAAACCAGCAATTGCGGTGTGCCTGAATCAATACCATCGTAGGTATTGGGGCTGCTGCGCAGCCCAGCGGGAGCAAGCTCCCTCGCCACAAAAACCTCTATAACGACTTATTCGTCATCGTCGAAGTTGTAGCTGCCCGGCGCCAGGTTCTCGAATCGCGTGTATTTGCCGATGAACGCCAGGCGGATAAAGCCGATCGGGCCGTTCCGCTGCTTGCCGATGATGATCTCGGCAATGCCTTTGTGCTCGGTTTCCGGGTGATACACCTCGTCCCGATACACGAACATGATCACGTCGGCGTCCTGCTCGATCGCTCCGGATTCACGCAAGTCGGAGTTCACCGGGCGCTTGTTCGGCCGTTGTTCCAGGGAACGGTTGAGCTGCGACAGCGCCACCACTGGGCAGTTGAATTCTTTGGCCAGCGCTTTCAGGGATCGGGAGATCTCGGAAATCTCGTTGGTCCGGTTGTCGCCGCTGGAACCCGGAATCTGCATCAGCTGCAGGTAGTCGATCATGATCAGGCCGACTTCACCGTGCTCACGCACCAGACGCCGGGTCCGGGCACGCATTTCCGACGGACTGATGCCGGCGGTATCGTCAATGAACAGCTTGCGGTCGTTGAGCAGGTTGACCGCCGAGGTCAGGCGCGGCCAGTCATCGTCTTCGAGCTGACCGGAACGCACCTTGGTCTGGTCGATACGACCGAGGGACGAAAGCATACGCATGATCAGCGATTCGCCTGGCATCTCCAGCGAGTAGACCAGAACCGCTTTTTCACTGCGCAACACGGCGTTTTCCACCAGGTTCATCGCAAAGGTGGTTTTACCCATGGACGGACGGCCGGCGACGATGATCAAGTCGGCCGG
>NZ_RCNW01000090.1:0-2200 GCF_004307605.1 Pseudomonas sp. Sample_24 | reverse complement strand
CAGAAAGACAAAGGGCACGACCTGTAAACAGGATCGTGCCCGATGTTACCGGCAAGCACCCGAGGGTGCCAGCCGACAAGTGCTGCTTAAGCTGCTACCACGACAACGCGTACGGTGGCTTCAACTTCGGCGTGCAGGTGCACGGCTACGTCGAATTCGCCTACGTTGCGGATGGTGCCGTTCGGCAGACGAACTTCGCTCTTCTGCACTTCAACGCCGGAGGCGGTCAGTGCATCAGCGATGTCGTGAGTACCGATCGAACCGAACAGCTTGCCTTCGTCGCCAGCGGTGGCAGTGATGGTCACTTCCAGCTCGGCCAGTTGGGCAGCGCGGCTTTCAGCCGACGATTTACGATCTGCTGCTGCTTTTTCCAGCTCAGCACGACGCTCTTCGAACGCAGCCAGGTTGGCTGGGGTCGCAGCGGTAGCTTTGCCGTATGGCAGCAGGTAGTTACGACCGTAACCAGCCTTAACGTTCACTTTGTCACCCAGGTTGCCCAGGTTGGTGACTTTTTCCAGAAGGATCAGTTGCATGTGAAAATCCTCTTAACTTTTAACCTTCACCGTTCGCGTTATCGGCATCTTTGGGTGCCGAACGACCGCGAAAATCAATCAGGCTGTCGACGATGGCCAAGACCACCAGCAACGGATAGATCAGCTGCATGAACAGCAACAGCGTGACGTACATCCCCACCAACCAGAATCTGGCCAGTCGCTTTTGCGCCACCAGCCCATGAATCAGGGCCAGCCCGGCGAACACCAGCGGTACGCTGCACAACGGCGTCAACATGGCCATCTGCGAACCGAGATTCGGCCCCAGAAGCATGCACGCCAGCAGCAACATCGCCGGCAACAGCGGGAAGCGGATGGCGCGAAACTCGCGACCAAAACCACCCGGGTTGTACAACAACGCCTGCCAATAGCGCCCGACAAGCAGGCTCAACAAGCTGACGATTTGCAACAAAGCCGCTATCAAGCCAGTCAGGACCGGTGCAATCAGGGACGCGAAACGCGCTTGTTCGTCTACCGACATCTTCTGGTAGACATCACCGAGTAGCGACGGCATGACTTTTATCAAAGCCTGCGCCAGCATCTCGATCTGGGGAGCAAAAGCTGTCCCCAACACCACTGAAAACACCACTCCCATCGCTATGCTGACCAGCAGCACGCGGTTCCAGGACTCGCTTGCGCGCAAAACCAACGCAAGGCTCGCAGACCCCAGCAGCACCAGAAGTGCCCTTGGGTCGTCGGAGTAAAGCCACCAGAGCAATGCCGGCAGCAGTCCCAGAGCAAGAACGCCCAGGGCGTCCCTCAATCCGCGCCGCAGGAGCACGAGGCATCCGGCGGCAGCACCCAACCAATACAACAACGGCATTGCCGCACATCCAGCCACTACCAGAGTGGCCTGCATACGGCCCCGCATGATGAACTCAGCTAAGGCGCGCATACATTCAATCCTTTGCTACGTGTCGACTGCCCGGTCTCAGCGGCCGTGGCTGTCGGTGTAGGCCAGCAGGGCCAGGAAGCGGGCGCGCTTGATAGCGGTGGCCAGCTGACGCTGATAACGAGCTTTGGTACCGGTGATGCGGCTTGGAACGATTTTGCCGGTCTCGGATACGTAGGCTTTCAGAGTGTTGAGATCTTTGTAATCGATCTCTTTCACGTCTTCAGCGGTGAAGCGGCAGAATTTACGACGACGGAAGAAACGTGCCATTTGATAGGCTCCTTAAAAGGTCCGTGGATTACTCGTCAGCGTTATCGCTGTTGTCGCTGTCATCACTGTCAGCGCTTTCAGCGCCTTCGTGCTCAGGACGGTCGCGACGCTCACGGCGCTCACTGCGGTTTTCTTCAGCCTTGAGCATCTCGGATTGGCCGGTAACGGCTTCTTCGCGACGGATGACCAGGTTACGGATCACTGCATCGTTGTAGCGGAAGTTGTCTTCCAGCTCGGCCAGGGCCTTGCCAGTGCACTCAACGTTCAGCATCACGTAGTGAGCCTTGTGAACATTGTTGATTGCGTAGGCCAGTTGACGACGACCCCAATCTTCCAGACGGTGGATTTTGCCGCCGTCTTCTTCGATCAGCTTGGTGTAACGCTCAACCATGCCGCCGACTTGCTCGCTTTGATCCGGGTGGACCAAAAAGATGATTTCGTAATGACGCATGAATGCTCCTTACGGGTTGTAGCCTGCCGCTCAAAA
>NZ_RCNW01000130.1:0-3613 GCF_004307605.1 Pseudomonas sp. Sample_24 | reverse complement strand
CGGTGTACTGCTGTCGGCCATTCTGGCCGCTGTCATGAGCACCCTGAGCTGCCAGCTGCTGGTGTGTTCCAGTGCGCTGACTGAAGACTTCTACAAAACCTTCCTGCGCAAGTCGGCTTCCCAGGTCGAACTGGTCTGGGTCGGTCGCGCCATGGTGTTGCTGGTTGCCCTGGTTGCCATCGCATTGGCTGCCAACCCGGAAAACCGTGTACTGGGTCTGGTGAGCTACGCCTGGGCCGGTTTCGGTGCCGCTTTCGGTCCGGTCGTGCTGATTTCCGTGATCTGGAAAGACATGACCCGCAACGGCGCACTGGCCGGTATCCTGGTTGGCGCAATCACCGTGATCGTGTGGAAGCACTTCGAGTTGCTGGGCCTGTACGAAATCATCCCTGGTTTCATCTTCGCCAGCCTGGCGATTTACTTCGTCAGCAAAATGGGCGCGCCGACTGCCGGCATGCTGCAGCGTTTCGCTGCTGCCGAAAGTGATTTCCGCCTGAACAAGTAATCGGCACGAGCGAAAGCTCTGCGCCAATGGCTTGAACGAAAACGGCCCGCTTCCTTTGGAAGCGGGCCGTTTTTTTGCCTGCACTTTCTAGGTTTTCTGTAGGCGCTGAGCTTGCTCGCGCTGGCGTCAGCACGTTCAACACATATGTTGGCATCCAGACCGCCATCGCGAGCAAGCTCGGTTCCTGCAAGGGGCGCGATGTTCTCGGGGTTGTCTGTAGTCGAATGAAGCGTTTTTTGAGGGGCGATGCTTCAGAAGCGGTAGGGCAAATCTGATTTTCCTGTTTCTTGATCAGGGAGGCTTGATGCTCATGCAGAATCGCCCGCTGTCATTCTGCCGAGACACATCGGATGTTCGCTTCTGCCAATCAACCGCGCTTCACGTTGACCGTCGACGGTGTCCAGAGTGAACTCAAGGTACTTGAGTTCACCGGTAAGGAGGCCATCAGCCAGCCATACCGTTTTGACGTGGAGCTGGTCAGCGAGCGGCCGGACATCGATCTCGAAAACCTTCTGCATCGTCAGGCGTTTCTGGGTTTCGATGCGCAAGGCGCCGGTGTTCATGGTCAAATTTATCGGGTGGGCCAGGGCGATTCCGGTAAACGTCTGACGCGCTACGAGATCAGCCTTGTACCGCGTCTGGCCTACCTCGATCATCGGATCAACCAGCGAATCTTCCAGCACCAAACTGTGCCGGCGATCATCACGCAAATCTTCAAGGATCATGGCATCCTCGGCGATGCCTTCGCGTTTCAGCTCAGTGGCGCCTATCCCGAGCGCGAGTACTGCGTGCAATACGCGGAAAGCGATCTGGCGTTCATCCAGCGGCTGTGTGCCGAACTGGGTATCCACTACCATTTCCAACACAGTTGCGACGGTCACCTGTTGGTGTTTGGCGATGACCAGACAGTTTTTCCACGCTTGCCTGAACCGATACCTTACCGGCCGGGCAGTGGCATGGCGGTGAATGAAGCTGTTATCAAGCGGTTCAATGTTCGTCTGGAAACCCGACCCACCGTGGTGACGCGCCGCGACTACGACTTCCATCAACCACGCCTGGAACTGCAAAGTCGTTCCGACAGTGAGCAGTTGCCGCTGCTTGAGGATTACCGTTTTCCGGGGCAGTTCAATGATCGGGAAATCGGCGGGCGGCTGGCTCAGCGGGCATTGCAGAGCCATCGCGCGGATTACCGTCAGGCGCAAGGCAAGAGTGATCAAGCTGCGTTGATCAGTGGGCATTTCCTGCTACTCGACGAGCATCCGCAGCAGGAGTGGAACAACCTGTGGCTGCTGACTGAAATCGAACACCATGGCTGTCAGCCGCAAGTACTGGAAGAGTCGGCGGGCAGCACGGACAGTTTTCAAGGTTATCGCAATACCTTCCTGGCAACGCCGTGGGACGTTTTTTTCCGCCCGCGAATGCGCACCAAGCCTCAGGTGGCCGGGTATCAAGCCGCTGTGGTGAGTGGGCCGAAAGACAGTGAAATTCATTGCGACGAATTCGGCAGGGTCAAGGTCCGGTTGATGTGGGACCGCTTCGGTCAGTTGGAAGAACATTCCAGTTGCTGGCTGCGGGTGGCCAGCGGTTGGGCGCACGACAGCTACGGCAGTGTGTTGATCCCGCGTGTCGGCATGGAAGTCCTGGTGGGGTTCGTAGATGGCGATGCGGACAAGCCGCTGGTGATGGGTTGCCTGCCCAATGCGATGAACCCGGTGCCGCTGGATCTGCCGGCAGACAAGACTCGCAGTATTTTCCGCTCGCGCAGCAGTCCCGGTGGCGGGGGCTACAACGAATTGCGCATCGAGGATCGCAAAGGGGCCGAGGAAATCCACTTGCGCGCCCAGCGAAACTGGAACCAGCAGGTGTTGCATGACTTGCACGTGCAGGTCGGGCAAAACGAATACCTGCAGGTCACCGGTGACCGGCACATCCGCGTCGGCAGCCAGACCGTCATGGCGAGCGGGCAGTTTCAGGTCAATGCCGTTAGCCAGGTCGTGATTGATGGCGGCACCAACGCCACGATTCAGGCCGGTGGCCACTGGATCAATATCGGTCCTGCGGGAATTTTCAGCAGTGTGCCGATCGAAGTCGGTGGGGCGCCGATGTCGGCTCCCGGTGTATCAAGCGTGGCTGTGCAAGGTGTAGCGCTAAGCATGGCGCAGAGGCTGAGTTTGCAAAGTGCTTCGCCATTTTGCGAAGAGTGCGAACGCTGCAAGGAAGGTGCGTGTGCCGCCTGATTTTCTATTGCCCCTCGACTGGCTCGAACGCCAGCCGCTGCAAGCGTCGCAGCAGTTGTTCGCGATCTTCAGTAACGCCAGTGCCGCCAAACCACTCGAAGCCTGGCGACGATCGATGCCCATCAGCAAGGCGACCCCGATCTGGGCCGATACCGCTTATGTCGAGTGGGAAGCAGTGATGCCCTACGTCGCACATGTCGCGGTGGACAGTGAGTTTGTGCAGTGGGTGGCGACCACAAGGTCTCGCGATTGGGGGTGGCTGGCGGTTTCTTCTGCGAGCCAAGAGGTGCTCGCCGAACACCTGCGCAGTCTCACACAGGTTCTGTTGCCCAATGACAATGCGGTGTTTTTCCGCTTCTGGGATGGGCGTTTTCTGATACCGATCCTGCACAGTACAGAGGTCAATCCTTATGAGCTCCTGCCGGTCATCGGCCGATGCTGGATTAACGGGCACGCTGTCGAGATAGATGGCAATGCGCAGAAAACATCGAAGGTCTTCCCCTGGTGGAAGGTGCCAGATGCGCTGTTGCAACAACTGGCTGCGGATGACGCTACCACCCGGATCAACAACTTGTTGCAATGGTTGAGTGAAGAGCAGCCGGGTATTTTCGAGGTGTTTTCGGAGCGCGTCCTGCGCAGCAAGGCTGCGCATTTCCTTGCGGAAACTGACGTGGCAGCTGCGTCGAAAGCTGATTGGGTGGAGTATTTGCTGGAGGCGTCGAGCTGACGCCAGTCTTCGATACAGCCGGCCACTCAGCCGTGAACCCTGACTTGCAGGCCGGTAAAAGGTAAACTTGCCGGCCTTCGCAGGAGCAACCATGAATTATCGTCACGCCTTCCATGCCGGCAATCACGCCGATGTGTTCAAACA
>NZ_RCNW01000345.1:0-3632 GCF_004307605.1 Pseudomonas sp. Sample_24 | reverse complement strand
ATCCTGCCGTTTTTCCTGTTCTCGGCGCTGGCCGGGCAGTTCGGGGAAAAATTCGCCAAGGACGCGTTGATCCGTCTGATCAAGCTCGGGGAAATCGCCATCATGGCGGTGGGTGCGATCGGTTTCATGTTCGATCACCTGTGGCTGATGCTCGTGGCGCTGTTCGCCATGGGCACGCACTCGGCGCTGTTCGGGCCGGTGAAGTATTCGATCCTGCCGCAAGCCCTTCGCGAAGATGAACTGGTCGGTGGCAACGGCCTGGTGGAAATGGGTACGTTCCTGGCGATCCTTGCCGGGACCATCGGCGCCGGGATCATGATGTCTTCCAGTCATTACGCCCCGGTCGTTTCGACGGCGATCATCGGCATTGCCGTGCTCGGTTACCTGGCCAGCCGCGGTATCCCGCGGGCTGCAGCGGCGACCCCGGAAATGCGCCTGAACTGGAACATCTTCAGCCAGTCCTGGGCCACGTTGAAACTGGGCCTGGGGCAAACCCCGGCGGTGTCGCGTTCGATTGTCGGCAACTCGTGGTTCTGGTTCGTCGGGGCGATTTACCTGACGCAAATCCCCGCCTATGCCAAGGAGTGGATGCACGGTGACGAGACCGTTGTAACGCTGATATTGACGGTGTTCTCGGTAGGTATCGCCGTCGGTTCGATGCTCTGCGAAAAGCTCTCCGGGCGTAAAGTCGAAATCGGCCTGGTGCCGTTCGGTTCGTTTGGCCTGACCGTGTTCGGCTTGCTGCTGTGGTGGCATTCCGGGGGGATTCCCGACAGTGTTGCCGGCCATGGCTGGATTGAAATTCTCGGCTTCGGCCACACCTGGCTGGTGTTGCTCGACATCCTCGGCCTTGGTGTCTTCGGTGGTTTCTACATCGTGCCGCTGTACGCGCTGATTCAGTCACGCACCGCCGAGAACGAACGTGCGCGGGTGATTGCCGCCAACAACATTCTCAACGCGTTGTTCATGGTGGTATCGGCGATCGTTTCGATCATCCTGCTGAGCCTGGCCAAGCTGTCGATTCCGCAATTGTTCCTGGTGGTTTCGCTGCTCAACATCGGCGTCAATGCCTACATCTTCAAGATTGTTCCCGAATTCACCATGCGCTTCATGATCTGGCTGCTCAGCCATTCCATGTACCGGGTGGAGCACCGCAATCTCGAACGAATTCCCGATGAAGGTGCCGCGCTGTTGGTGTGCAACCACGTGTCGTTCGTCGATGCCTTGTTGATCGGCGGTGCAGTGCGTCGGCCGATTCGCTTTGTCATGTACTACAAAATCTACAACCTGCCGGTGCTGAACTTTATCTTCCGTACGGCGGGGACGATTCCGATTGCCGGACGTCAGGAAGATATCCAGATCTACGAACAGGCTTTCACGCGCATTGCCCGGTATCTGAAGGAAGGTGAGCTGGTGTGCATCTTCCCCGAAGGCAAGCTGACGGCGGACGGCGAGATCAATGAGTTCAAGGGTGGACTGAAGCGGATTCTCGAGGAGACGCCAGTGCCAGTGATTCCGTTGGCTTTGCAGGGGTTGTGGGGAAGTTTCTTCAGCCGCGATCCGGGCAAGGGATTGTTTCGTCGGCTGTGGTCGCGAGTGACACTGGTGGCGGGGCCGGCGGTGGCGGTTGAGGTGGCCGAGCCGGCCAAACTACAGGCTTTGGTTGGGGACTTGCGCGGGACCGTCAGGTAGTTGGTGACTGTACTGGCCCCATCGCGGGCAAGCCCACTCCCACAGGAATTGATGGTGTGCTCCAAATAGGTGGCACAACGTAAATCCTGTGAGAGCGGGCTTGCCCGCGATGGCGGTAGTGGCCTAAGCGCTGACCTTGAGCCCAACCAACCCGGCAATAATCAACGCCACACTGGCCAGCCTGAACAACGCCATCGACTCACCGAACAGGATGATCCCCGCAATCACCGTACCGACGGCGCCTACGCCAGTCCAGACTGCATAGGCCGTACCCAGCGGCAATTCCTTCATGGCAAGGCCCAGCAAACCAAGGCTGATCGCCATGGCCGCGAGGGTGAGGGCAGTGGGGAGTGGTCGGCTGAAACCGTCCGTGTACTTCAGGCCCACAGCCCAGCCGACTTCAAACAGGCCGGCGAAAAACAGAATGATCCAGGACATGTAAGACCTCATCGATTGACGGGGTCGTCCCCAGATTGATGACTCGATCGAGCCGCGAGGTCGTCCTCCCGGTGCGCAATATAGTGCCCAGCATTAATCCGGGGATCAAGTTGCCGGATCAGTCGGTGGCTTGCTGACCCGCGACTTTCCGGTCTTGCTTCTCGCTCATGCGGCGGAAATACGTCGAAAGCAGCGCGCCGGAAATGTTGTGCCACACACTGAACAACGCACTCGGCACTGCCGCCAGCGGCGAGAAGTGTGCACTGGCCAGCGCGGCACCCAACCCGGAATTTTGCATGCCGACTTCCAGTGCCAGGGATTTACGCTGGGCCAATGGCAGCTTGAATACGCGTCCGGTGAAGTAACCCAGCAGGTAACCGAAGCTATTGTGCAGCATGACCACCGCCATGATCAGCAGGCCGGATTCGGCGATTTTCGCCTGGCTGGCGGCGACGACGGCAGTGACGATAATCACGATGCTCACCACCGAGACCAGCGGCAACACGTCCACGGCGTGACGAACCTTGTCCCCGAGCAAGCGCTGGGCAACCACGCCTAATACGATCGGCAGCAGCACCACTTGCAGAATCGACCAGAACAACTCCATGAACGAAACCGGTAGCCAGGCCGAAGCCAGCAACCAGATCAGCGCTGGCGTCAGCAGCGGGGCGAGCAGGGTGGTAACCGCAGCGATGGCCACCGACAGTGCGAGATCGCCACGGGCCAGCCAGGTCATGACGTTTGAAGAGGTGCCGCTAGGGCAGCAGCCGACCAGGATAACGCCGACGGCGATTTCCGGCGGCAGATGGAATGCCTGGCAGAGCAACCACGCCACACCGGGCATGATCACGAAATGCGCAACCACGCCGAGAGCCACGCGCCATGGATGGCGAGCGACTTCGGCGAAGTCTTCGAGTTTGAGGGTCAGGCCCATGCCGAACATCACCAGGCCCAACAGCGGCACGATGGCCACCTTGAGGCTGATGAACCATGCTGGTTGCAGAAATGCCACAACAGCAAAAATCAGTACCCAGTAAGCGAAAGTGTTGCCGACAAAACGACTCAATGCAGCCAGTGCGCGCATGGCCTGATCCTTATTATGAGAAAAGCGTTAGGGAGCTAAGCATACGCTGCTTGCAAAAAAAGATCGCAGCCTGCGCCAGCGTCGCCTCAGGAAAAAGTTTTCCGTAGGCGCCGCCGAAGGCTGCGATCTTTTTGAGTGCCGATTATCTGGGAAAGAAGTCAGATCCCCTGCGGAGTCTCTTCGCCACCCAACGCTTCAACCAGCGCCGGCAGGAAATCGCCGAAGGTCAGCATCATCAGGGTGAAGCTGGCATCCAGTTGGCCGAGGGCTTCGTCGCCGCCGTCCTGTTCTGCCTGGTCTTGCAGCAAGTCTTCAAATTTCAGGCGCTTGACCACCATCTTGTCGTCGAGCACGAAGGACAGCTTGTCCTGCCAGGCCAGCGACAGCTGAGTGACCACTTTGCCGGTGCTCAGGTGCA
>NZ_RCNW01000366.1:3640-29556 GCF_004307605.1 Pseudomonas sp. Sample_24 | reverse complement strand
GCTCTGAATCAGGTCGTCTTGCTTGATCACGGTCATGAGTCGCGCTCCTCTAAAAGACGGGAACATTCAATAAGGTGCTTGCAGCTTGGGTGCATCGGTCGGTTGCAAGCACCTTTCAAGGCACGCCGGGCATGCTGGCGCGACGCTAAAAAGGCGCGGCAGTATAACGCGCCTCGTCCAAGGGCACACGCGCCGGTAGTCAAACGTTGGTCGCATAGGCGGCCGCGTGAATCCAAGTGATTTTTCAGCCATGGATTTGACGCCATTTATCCGACCGAAAATTGAATGGTCATTTATCGGCCGCCCCACTAAAGTGACACTCGGTCTGTAGAGTAGGACGCTCTGTCAGCCTTCATTCGGTGAGTCAACGATTGACCCATAACGCCATCCAGCGACTGTTGCTCAAACGTTTTGCCCTGGCAGCCGGCACCTATGCCCTGGCTTTGCTGTTGCTGTGGCTGGCGTTTTTTACCGGTCACTATCAGCAATCCCTGGCCAGCGTGGCCATTGGCAGCGCACTGGTGGTGATCAGCCAGGGCACGTTGTTCGCCCTGTTCTATAGCGGCTGCAACCTGCGCTTCGCCGACCCCAGCCTCACGGAAGCTCAAGTGCTGATGGGGCTGGGCTGGCAAACCTGGTTGATCGCCCATCTGGACGACGCGCGCGGGGCGTTCCTGGTCTTTTATGTGCTGATCCTGCTGTTCGGGCTGTTTCATCTGTCCCGTCGCGCGTTTTTACGCTGCGCGATGCTGGTGTTCTTCAGTTTCAGCGCCATTACGCTGTGGGAGGGCTATCACTTTCAGCTGGCCGACCCGGCGCTGGCGGCGTTGCAGGTGTGCGTGCTGTTGATCGTGTTGATCTGGCTGGTGCTGTATGCCGGTTACGTCCAGGCTTCGCGACACCGTATGCGGCAGCGGCGCTTCGCGTTGCAGGCGCATCAGGACACGCTGCGCGGGATGATGCGCCAGCTCGAAGACCTGGTCGCCACCGACGAACTGACCGGTCTGTTCAATCGCCGGCATTTCCTGCGCCTGGCCTCCCGTGAACTCAACGCCATGGACGCCGGCGTCAGGCATGGCCTGGCGCTGATCGACCTCGATCACTTCAAGCGGATCAACGATCTGCACGGCCATGCCGCGGGCGATCAAGTGCTGCAGGCCTTTGCCGGCGTGGCCACTGCATGCCTGCGCGATGGCGACGTTCTGGCGCGCTATGGTGGCGAAGAGTTTGTGGTGTTGTTGCCCGATTGCGATGCCGACAGTCTGACCGCCTGCTGTGAGCGACTGCGGGTTGCATTTACCGATGTCGAGTTGCTCGGCCTGAATGTCGGCAGCCTCAGTCTGTCGGCGGGCATGACGTTGCTGGAACTGGGCGATGACCTCGACGACGCCTTGCAGCGAGCCGATCAGGCGCTCTATCGCGCCAAGCGTGACGGTCGTAACCGTTGCGCGGCGGCGTGGGAAAACGTCGATGCCTGAATTACGTGTCGGTGACCGCCAGTGGTCGGTGGCGGCGGGCAGTAATCTGCTTGATGCACTGAATCAGAACGGCGTGGCGGTGCCCTATAGCTGTCGCGCCGGCAGTTGCCATGCGTGCCTGGTGCAGTGCGTGCAAGGCTTGCCGAGCGATAGCCGCCCCGATGCCTTGAGCGCGCAGCAACGCCAGCAAGGTTGGCGTCTGGCGTGCCAGTGCCAGGTGGTCGAGGACTTGCAGGTGCACACCTTCGACCCGCAGCAGGATGGGCGCCCGGCCGAGGTCGCGGCGCTCGACTGGTTGAGCCCCAACGTACTGCGCTTGCGCCTGATCCCGCAGCGGCCATTGCGTTATAGCGCCGGGCAGCACCTGGTGTTGTGGGCGGGTAACGTGGCGCGGCCATACTCCCTCGCCAGCCTGCCCGAGGACGACCGGTTTCTCGAATTTCACCTCGATTGTCGCCTGCCGGGTGAGTTCAGCGATGCAGCACGTCAGTTGAAAATCGGCGATCCGCTGCGCCTCGGCGAATTGCGCGGCGGGGCGCTGCATTATGACCCCGATTGGCACACGCGACCGCTGTGGCTGATGGCCGCCGGCACTGGTTTGGGACCGTTGTTTGGTGTGCTGCGCGAAGCTCTGCGTCAGGATCACCAAGGCGAAATCCGCGTCATTCATCTGGCCCATGACGCCGACGAGCATTATCTGGCCAAGCCTCTGCAGGCCATGGCGGCCAGCCGCCCGAACCTGAGCATCGAGCTCTGGACCCCGGTCGGGTTACCCGCGGCGCTGGCGCAACTGCGGCTTGTTTCGCGGCAAACCCTGGCCCTGCTCTGCGGAGCGCCGGACAGCGTCGACGCCTTTGCCCGGCGCTTGTACCTGGCGGGATTGCCGCGCAATCAACTGCTGGCCGATGTGTTCCTGCCACGTGGTTGAGCCGCAGACGTTGACCGGATTTATCAAGCGGCACTAAACCTTCGCTGACAGTACCGGCTCCATCGCCAGCCCTGACAACTCAACCTTTGGATCAGCAAACAAAAAGCCCCGCCATTCACATGGCGGGGCTTTTGTTTTTCAGCGCTCGGTCACTCAGACCATCGGGTCGCCAACGTGCAGGATCTTCATGCCGTTGGTGCCACCGGTGGTGTGGTAGCTGTCGCCCTTGGTCAGGATGACCCAGTCGCCTTTTTCCACGACGCCGCGTTTGACCAGCTCGTCGATCGCCTTCTGGCTGACTTCGTTCGGTGCCAGCGAAGCCGGATCGAACGGGATGGTGTACACGCCACGGAACATCGCCGCGCGGGCCTGGGCTTCGCGGTGCGGGGTGAACGCGTAGATCGGCACCGAGGAACGGATGCGCGACATGATCAGCGGGGTATAACCACTTTCGGTCAATGCGATGATCGCCTTCACGCCCGGGAAGTGGTTGGCGGTGTACATGGTCGCCAGCGCAATGCTTTCGTCGCAGCGGGTGAATTCCTTGCCGATGCGGTGGCTGGAGGTCTTGCTGGTCGGATGCTTTTCAGCGCCGACACAGATGCGCGCCATCGCTTGTACCGCTTCGAGCGGATACAGGCCGGCAGCACTTTCAGCCGACAACATTACGGCGTCGGTGTAGTCCAGCACGGCGTTGGCTACGTCGGACACTTCGGCGCGGGTCGGCATCGGGTTCTGGATCATCGACTCCATCATCTGGGTCGCGACGATCACGGCCTTGTTGTGGCGGCGTGCGTGCAGAATGATTTTCTTCTGAATGCCCACCAGCTCGGCGTCGCCGATTTCCACACCCAGGTCACCACGGGCCACCATCACGGCGTCGGATGCCTTGATCAGGCCATCGAGGGTTTCGTCGTCGGCCACGGCTTCGGCGCGTTCGATCTTCGCCACCAGCCAGGCGGTGCCGCCAGCTTCGTCGCGCAGTTGACGGGCGTATTCCATGTCGGCGGCGTCACGCGGGAAGGACACCGCGAGGTAGTCGACTTGCATTTCCGCAGCGAGCTTGATGTCAGCCTTGTCTTTTTCCGTCAGGGCCGGGGCAGTCAGGCCGCCACCGCGACGGTTGATGCCTTTGTGATCGGACAGCGGGCCGCCGATGGTCACGGTGCAGTTCAGTTCGGTGGCCGTGGCGGTATCGACGCGCATCACCACGCGACCGTCATCGAGCAGCAGCTCGTCGCCCACGCCACAGTCCTTGACCAGGTCCGGGTAGTCGATGCCGACCACTTGCTGGTTGCCTTCGGTAAGAGGATGGCTGGTGGAGAAGGTGAATTGATCACCGATCTTCAGCTCGATCTTCTTGTTGGCGAATTTGGCGATACGGATTTTCGGGCCTTGCAGGTCACCCAGCAGGGCGACGAAGCGGCCGTGCTTGGCAGCGAGGTCACGCACCAGCTTCGCGCGAGCCTTGTGCTCGTCGGGGGTGCCGTGGGAGAAGTTCAGACGGGCGACGTCCAGGCCAGCCAGAATCAGCTGTTCGAGAACTTCCGGCGAGTTACTGGCCGGGCCAAGGGTAGCGACGATTTTGGTACGACGGACGGACATGCAAAGACTCCTGAGTTCAAGCGCTGGGTGAGGCTACTATGCTGCGAAGTTGTAGTCATTGTTCGTTTGCACTACTTATCGCTTTCTTTATTGAACCGGACAACTTTGCGCCTGGCAGCCTGAAGATTTCCGCTCACGGGTCGATACAGCGTTCAAGACAGGAGATCCCCCCATGCGATTCGTGCTCATTGCCGCCCTTGCCATCAGTGTCCTCAGTGTCACGGGCTGCACCCGTTTCTCGATGAACCATCATTTGAATCTTGCCTACAGTGCCTATGAGCGGGGCAATTGCGAGCAAGTCATGCTCGAATTGTCCAAAGTCGAGCGCGCCAGCCGGGCGCGGCCTTATGTATGGCCGGAAGTGTCGATGATGCGCGGCCAGTGCCTGGAACGGCAAAAGATGTTTATCGATGCGGCCCAGACTTACCAATTCATCATCGCCTCGTATCCGCAAAGCGAATACGCCTATCGCGCCCGCGCCCGCCTGGAAACCTTGCAGAGCCTGGGCCATTACCCGACCCGCAGTGCCGCGGCGGTACGCCCGACGCAGTTCTGATGCAGGTTGTCATTCAATAGCTGGCCGACCGGCGGTGGTGAGCTATAGTCGAATAGACCGGTTTAGAGCGTTCTCTCTAAACCATCGTGACACCTGTGATTGGCAGGAGTAAGCGATAGCGGTTTATTGACTGTCGCACCAGGATCGGGGAGAGCGGGCCGTCTTGCCACTTCAGTTCCACCGGCAGGTCCGTTCCGAAGCATTAGTGCGGCTCTGCTTAAGGGCCTTGCGTAGCGAATTCAGCATGTTTACTGACCGCCGGATCGAGCGGCATCAACTGCCGTATTTCCTGAAAGTGTTCAACAGCATTACGGACAAGCCCATCGGTTTTCTGGGCAATGTCTCCGAAGATGGACTGATGCTCATCAGTCAGTTGCCGATGATGATCGGTGCTGACTTTGAACTGCGCCTTAAAATCCCCGCCAGCGGCGGCATCCAGCAGGTCATTGACTTGCGGGCGTGTTGCTTGTGGTGCCACGAAGACGCGACGCCTCACCACTATGACGCCGGGTTCAGTCTGCAGCGGGCACCGCCTGAATATGGGCAACTGGTGGAGGCGTTAAGGCAGTATTTCAGTTTTCTACCGTTGCCGGCCTCGGCCTGATAAAGCAAAAGATCGCTGACGGCGGTCTTTTGCGCCTAGGTGCTGCCGCCACGCTTCCAGCTCAAATATTGCGTCACCAATTGCGTCCCCAATTGCCCCGGCCGCGTATCCAGCACTGGCACGCCATGAGCGCTCAACCGTTCGTGAAGTTCAGCCCGTGCATTCAAATAGTTCACCGTGCCGCAATAAGCCAGGGCTTCGGACAAGGTCTGCACCGGTGTTTCGCGCAGGTTATCGAGCAGGTCTTCGCGCAAACTGGCGATCAGCACGCGATGCTGTTGGCCCAGGCGTTTGACGGCCGTCAGCAGTTCTTCATCGTCCTCATCGCGCAGATTGGTCATCAGCACCACCAGCGCACGGCGTTTTTGCCGCGCCAGCAATTGCGTGGCGGCGGCTTGATAGTCGGCACTGCGTTGGCTGCTGTTCAGGTCATAAACGCTGTTGAGCAACGTGTTGAGTTGCCCGGTGCCTTTGACCGGTGCGAGGTAGCGCGGTATGTCGCTGGCGAACGTACTGAGACCGACCGCATCACCCTGGCGCAATGCGACATAACTGAGCAGCAGGCAGGCGTTGAGCGCGTGATCGAAGTGCGACAACTCATCATCCTGACTGCGCATGCGGCGGCCGCAGTCGAGCATGAAGATGATTTGTTGGTCGCGCTCGTCCTGGTATTCCCGGGCAATCGGGGTGCGCTGCCGGGCGGTGGCTTTCCAGTCGATCTGGCGCAGGCTGTCGCCCTCGCGAAATTCGCGCAACTGATGAAACTCCAGACCCAGCCCCCGGCGTTGTCGCTGGCGCACGCCGAGTTGGCTCAGCCAGTTATCCACCGCCAACAGTTGACCGCCGTAGAGGCGGGCGAAGTCGGGATAGACACGGGTGTGATCGGTCAGCTTCAGCAGGCGTTTGTCTGACCACAGGCCCAGGGGGCCAGGCAGGTTGACTTCGCAGCGTTCGAAACTGAAGTGGCCGCGGCTGACCGGACGCAGACGATAAGCCATAACACTTTGCAGGCCGGGTTGCAGCGCCACCGCCAGTGGCAGGTTTTCGAAGCACAGGCCCGGCGGCACGTGGTCGAACAGGCGTATGTCCAGCGGTTGGGCGAAGTCGTGTTCGACCGTCAGTCGCACTTCGCTCCAGCGACCGAGTGCCAGGCTGCCGGGCATCTGTCGTGTGATCCGTGGGGAGGGCAGTCGCTTGAGGCGAATGGCATCGAGCAACGCCAGGGCCAGTAGCGCCAGCAGCAGGCCCCAGTTGATTCGCGACACAGATGCCGGCAACGCAACATCCAGCGCCTGCAACGCGCCCAGCACGATGCCGATGGCCAGCAGCACACCCAGCCATAGCAACAGCAGGCGACTTGGTTTCACAGGCGCGGCGCCGGAACTTGGTCGAGTAATTGTCGCAACACCTGATCGACCTCCAGACCCTCGATATCCAGCTCCGGGGCGATGCGCACGCGATGGCGCAGCACCGCCAGGGCACAACCTTTTATGTCATCCGGAATCACGAATTCGCCGCCGCGCAACAAGGCCCGCGCCCTGGCGCAGCGCACCAGCGCGATGGAGGCGCGAGGCCCGGCGCCAAGGGTCAGGCCCGGCCAGCTGCGGCTGGTGCGGGCCACGCGGACGGCGTAGTCGAGCACCTGGTCGTCCAGTGGCAAGTCGCTGGCAATGCGTTGCAGCGCCAGCACGTCCTTGGCTTGCAGCACCGTGCGCAGCGGTTGCACATCGAGCATGTCGGCGCGGGTCGAACGGCTGACCTGACGCACCATGTTCAACTCCTGTTCGGCGTCGGGGTAGTCCATGCGCACCTTGAGCATGAAGCGATCCAGCTCGGCTTCCGGTAACGGGTAAGTGCCTTCCTGTTCGATGGGGTTTTGCGTGGCAAGCACCATGAACGGCTGTGCAATCGGCAGGGCGCGGCCTTCAAGCGTGACTTGCCGCTCCTGCATGGCCTCAAGCAGTGCGGCCTGGGTTTTCGCCGGGGCACGATTGATCTCGTCGGCCAGCAGCAGGTTGGTGAACAGCGGCCCTTTGCGCAGTTTGAACTGCTCGGTCTGAAGGTCGTACACCGCATGGCCGGTGACGTCGCTGGGCATCAAGTCCGGGGTGAACTGAATGCGTGCAAATTCCCCACCGAAACAGCGTGCCAGCGCCCGCACCAGCAAGGTCTTGCCCAGCCCCGGCACGCCTTCGAGCAACACGTGCCCCCCGGCAATCAGCGCCGTGAGCACATCGTCAATAACGCTGTCCTGGCCGATCACGGCTTTTTGCAGTTCGACGCGTATCGCCTGAGCCAACTGGCTGGCGCGCTGTCGTTGTTGAGCGGCATGGCTGGGTGCGTCGGGCTCGATCGGTTCACTCATAACGCGTTCCTCAAGGTTTGCAGATGGGCGACCTGGCGGCTGAATTCTGCACTGGAAAGTCGCTGCTTCTTCCGTGGGCTCATGGCCTGGCTGATAGCACGTGTGGGCTGGCCGGTCAGGCGTGAGAGCAGCAGCCATTGTTCGGCAACGCCGAGTTGGTCATAGCCTGGATGGCGTCGTCGGACCCGGCGCAGAATGTCTTGTTGCAGCGTTTGCAGCAGGCTCTGCTGACCGTTGCGTCGCAACATGAAATCGGCACTGGCACGCAGGTGCTCGAGCAATTGTCGGCGCGCTTTCGGTGCCGGTTCCTGCAATGGCCCATGGCGCACACCGACATGCCAGAGCCCCAGGGCAATCAGCGCAAGCAAGGCAACCAGCGCCTGGGGGAAATAACGCAGCAACAAGGTCCATAAACTGTCGTGATCGGTGTTGAACAACAGGGTCACATCGGTATCCGCGGTCAGGTACCACAACAGCCAGGCGTTGTCGTACTGATCGATTGCCGGGGTTTTCCACAAGTCGGCGTCGGTCACCACAATGATCGAGCCGAGCCCGTGGTTGAGTTGCATCATGTGCGTGGCCTTGCCGCTGTTGGCCCAGGCCTGGGCGAGATTCTTCGGGTCTTCGAGATGGAAGGCCGTGTCGAAGCCGGCATACGCCGGGGCGTCTTCGTTTTCCAGGTAGAGCTTGGTCAGTTGCGGATAAGGATCTTTTTCGCCATCGGCCGGCGGCGGGTCCTTGAGGTCCTTGCTCAGGGACTGATGCAGTTGTACCCGGTCGAGCAACAAATCATTGCTTTGCCCGGCCTTTTCATCCCACAGCGACTGGGCGACGAACAACAGGCGCCCTCCGGCCCGGGTCCAGTTCATCAATTGATCAATCTGCCGTGGCGTCATGTTGTAGCGATCGCCCAGTAACAGCAGGCTGTGTTGATGCGGCTCCAGGCTCGGCAGAACGTCGAGGCTATTGGCATGGCCGACGACCAGGCCTTGTTTGCGCAGAAAGTGCTCGGCGGCCAGATAAGGATTGGCCTGTGCCTCGGGCGATGGACCATGATCGATTTCCGCCGGATAGGGCGTGGCCTTGAAATACAGGTACACGCTCAGCGCGACCAGCAGCACCGCGACGACTATGCCGAACGTGATCAGCCACCCGCGCCGGTTCAATGCGCGGCTCCAGGGCCGAACAATGCTCGCCAGCCATCACACAATTCATGCTGCAAATGCGCGGCGGGCAAGCGATGCCCGTAAGCCATGTTCTGCCAATGCCCGGTCAGTTTTTTGCTGAAGGCCAACAACGCCGGTTGTTGCAGTTGTTCGATGCGTTCCAGCACCTGGCCTTCGGTGTCGGCAGCTTTCAGCGCGATGTCGTAATCGTGCAGCAGGTGGCTGAGGAGGGCGCGGTAGAGCAATCCCAGCGCTTCTCGGGGATGGCTCTGCCAGAGGTTTTCGGCACTGGTGGCGACGTCGGCGGGCAAGGTGTCGCGGCCAAGATCCAGGCCGAACGCCTGTTGCGGTGTCGGTCGCGTGGTTTTTTTGCCTAGGCTCGGACGACGGCTGACAAACGCCTGCAACAGATCGCGGTAGTGCCAGATCAACAAGCCAATGGCGGCGGCCACGATGCCCCACAGCAAGGCTTCGATCAGCGTGGCCAGTGCGCCGAAATGCTGACTGTCAAACAACCCGAACAGTGCCTTCAACCAGGCTGGCGTGTTGTTGTCAGCCGGTGTTTCGGCAGTGTCGATGTCGTCGCCAAAGCGATAACGGATCACCGTTTCCTTGTTCTTGAACGGCGGCTGCTCAAGGATCGCCTTGATGCTGTCGCGGGACGCCTGACTGGTCAGCGGTTGTTCCAGCAAGCGCGGACTGTCAGGCGTTGCCACCGCAGCGTCGGCCCAGGCATCGTGTCCAGTCGGGAGCAACAGGATTACTGCCAGCAAAACCGCGATGGCAGCGCCGTTCAAGCGCTGGCGCATACGGCGGAACACCAGTTCGATATCCCAGGCTTCCAATACAGTACGGCGGTTGAGGTAGAGGCTGAAGCCGCAAGCTACATAGATCGGTTCCCACACCACCAGCACCAGGGCGTAGAAGGCATTGGTCAGATGCTCCAGCCAGCGCCAGTCCTGGGTGGCGGCGGCGATCAGCGATTGCCAGCTCCAGTCGAGTGCGACCTGTTGCGGCAACAGCAGATAGAACATCACCATCAGGCCGATCCACAGTGCAGTTTCCAAATGCACGCCAATCAGCGTCAGCCACCGTGCCGCACCGGCATCGCGCTGCAACAGCACCTGAATGCGCTGCTGTCTCGCTTCGGCGCTCAGGCCTTCGAGTTGCACCACCGGTAACAGAAAGCTGCGACTCATGCCAAAGCGTCGCCAGGTCAGGCTGGCCAGCAATTGCGGCTTGAGCAGCCGCGGCCATTGGCAAAGGGCTTGTTTGAGGGTGGGTGTTTCGCCAAATATGGCTTTGGACAGGATGTATAGCGGCAGGCGTTCGAAAGCCGGCTTCAGCCACCAGAAAATGAACACGGCAAGGGATGGCGACTCCCACAGCAAGCCGCTCAGCAGGGCAAAAACCGGCAAGGTGATGATCGCCCAACTGATCATCAGCAGACGTCGATGGCGCTGGCTCAACAGCACGCCCAGGTCCATGGCTTCCCAGATCGGGCGCGGGCGGATCACCACACTGGCGTCACTCAGGCGCATGGCGGACCCGTCCGGCAAACAGCAGATAAACCGTGACCGACAGCCAGAGCAGCGCGCCCACCAGGTATTTGGTCATGGGCGTTGCTGCCGTCATCGACGACCAATAAGCCTCGATGAACGCCGCAATCAGCAGGAACAGCATCACCCCGCAAATCAGCAACACGCTCTTGCGTGCGGCCAGGCGCAAGGCTTCCGAGCGCGGCAGGCGCCCCGGCGCAATCAATGCCCAGCCCAGTTGCAGGCCGGCCGCCCCGGCGAGGGCGATGGCGGTCAATTCGAAAGCGCCGTGGCCAATCACGAAGGACCAGAACGTTTGCCCGTAGCCGATGTGCGTCAGATGTCCGGCCACCGCGCCGATCATCAAGCCGTTGAAGAGCAGGAAGAACGCGCTGCCCAGGCCAAACAGCAAACCACTGGCGAAGGTCTGAAAGGCGATGCCGATGTTATGCATGATGTAGTAGCCGAACATCACCCAGTCTTCACTGGCCGCGCGTTCCGCCGAACGCCCGAGATGACCGGCTTCGGGGTCGTACATGTTTTGCATTTCGCTGACCTGCTCGGCCGGGATCAGGTTGTAGATCAGGTCCGGGAACAGGTACACCAGTAGCGCAATGCCGATCAGGCTGCCGAAAAACAGCAGGCTGGCGGCAAGCACGAAGCGCCATTGCTCACGGACCAGGCGGGGGAATCCGGCGAGGATGAATGCCAGTACATTAGCCCCCAGGTGGCTGCGATGGCGATACAGTTGTTGGTGTCCGCGCAGGACCTGTTGTTGCAACGAATCGATCAGGAAACTGCTGTAGCCACGCTCCCGAGCCAGCGCCAGGTGTTGGCAGAGACGACGATAGTCAGCCGGGAAATCGCCGACTCCGTCGGCCTTCCTGTCCTGTTCCAGACGTTGCAGCGTGAGGGAAAACTGCTCCCATTCGGCCATGTGCCGATGTTCGAAAAGGCTTTGCTTCATGCCGGGCCCAACAAACCGCGAGCGATGCCGTTGAGTTCAGCCACGGCTTGTGGCGCTGGAACCTCCAACGGTTGCGCCAGGATCGCGGCGAGCTCATTGACCCTCGCAGGGGACAGTTCGGCCTGGCGTTCGGCGAATCCGAGGATGGCGCGTTGTTCGCTCAGGCTCAGGGTTATTGCCGGGCGGCGCGGTTGGGCTGGCGGTAGCTGGGGACGTGTGAGCGGCTGTTCACGGTAGATCACCAACGTGCCGGCCGCCACATCGCCGAGGCGTTTGAAGCCGGGATGCTGCAGGCAACTGATTGCCCCGAGGAAGTAGCCGAAAGGCAACAAATCGACAAACCGCAGCAGGTTGCGCAACAGCGACGCGGACCAGCCAATCGGTGTGCCATCGTCCTGAACCACGCGCACTCCCATCCATTGCTTGCCCGGTGAGCGGCCCTGGTTAAGGACCTCGAACAGCACCATGTACCACCAGCTCACGCCAAAGATCAGCAGCGAGCCCAGGCCGGCGCCGAGTTTTCCGAGCATCGCCAGGACAATGAACAGCACGCCGAGGATCACGCCGCGCAGTGCCAGGTCGATGGCGAACGCCAGCGCACGCACCATCAGCCCGGCGGGTCGCAGAGGCAAGTCGATGCCTTCAGGCGTTTCAACTTGATACCGCGTATCCAGTGGCGGGGACAGCGTCGCTTTCCTTGGCAGTGCTGTGGTCTCGAGCATGGGCAACCTGATGATGTGGCCTGATCGGGATTGTCTCGTTCCCCGATGCTAGCAGCCTCACTGGGGAAAACGACATAACTATGTATTGCGGTTTGAGTAACCAGGAGTGTTTGAATCACAAGATTACTGGCCGGGGCGGGACGTGAACGCCTAGACTTCGTCGATCTTCAGTTCGGGAAACGCCTGTGACCTCTATCTTCTGGTACGACTATGAAACGACGGGCATCAACCCCCGTTGCGACCGCCCCCTTCAAATGGCGGGGCTGCGTACTGACTTCGATCTCAATGAAATAGACGAGCCGGTCAATCTCTATTGCCAGCCCAGCGACGACATCCTGCCGCACCCGGCAGCCTGCGCGATCACCGGCATTACGCCTGGAAACCTGGCCACGCTGGGGTTGAGCGAAGCCGACTTCATGACCCGCGTGCACGCCCAGTTGTCTGCGCCGGGCACGTGTGGAGCCGGGTACAACACCTTGCGCTTCGACGACGAAATGACCCGCTACAGCCTGTACCGCAATTTTTTCGACCCGTACGCGCGGGAGTGGCAGGGCGGCAACAGTCGCTGGGATCTGATCGATGTGGTGCGCGCAGCATATGCCTTGCGTCCCGACGGTATTGTTTGGCCAACAGACGATGAGGGGCGGGTGACACTCAAGCTTGAGCGTCTGACCGCCGCCAACGGCATCGATCACGGCAATGCCCACGAAGCGCTGTCGGATGTACGCGCGACGATCGCTTTGGCGCGGTTGATCCGGGAAAAACAGCCGAAGCTCTATGAATGGCTGTTCAAGTTGCGCAGCAAACAAAAGGTGCTCGACCAGATTCGCCTGTTGCAACCGATGGTGCACATTTCCGGGCGCTTTTCAGCGGCACGCAACTTTGTGGGGGTGGTGTTACCGCTGGCCTGGCATCCACGCAACAAGAATGCGCTGATAGTCTGCGACCTGCATCTTGATCCCCAGGGTTTGCTCGATCTGGATGCCGACACGTTGCGCCAGCGCCTCTATACCCGCCGCGCTGATCTGGCCGAGGGCGAGTTGCCGGTTCCGCTCAAGCTCATTCACATCAATAAATGCCCGGTAGTGGCGCCGTTGTCGGTACTTCGTCCTGAAGATCAGCAACGTCTTGGCCTGGATATGCCGCTGTATCAGCAGCGTACGGTGCGACTAAGTGACGCGCAGCAAGTCTGGCTGGATAAAGTTGCGGCAATTTATGCCCGTGAGGATTTTTCTGTCAGCCTGGACCCTGAACAACAGTTATACGATGGTTTTATCGGTGACCGTGATCGGCGTCTATGTGAACAAGTACGTTCTGCCGACCCGGCTCAATTAGCACAAGCTCAATGGCCTTTCGATGATGAACGTTTGCCTGAATTATTGTTTCGATATCGCGCACGCAACTTTCCGCAAACGCTGAATCTTGAAGAGCAAGAGCGCTGGAGACTATTTTGTCAGAAGCGCTTGTCGGACCCTGAGTGGGGCGCCCCCAATACCCTGGATAGTTTCTCCGAGGCCGCAGCCCAAATGGCTGTTACTGCGACAGCGTTTCAGCAACAGGTACTCGGCGAATGGCAGCAACATGTTCTCGGGTTACGCTCACGTTTGAATCTTTGAAATCGAAAACACCCGGAGCCTGAACTCCAGGCATAAAAAAACGCCAGCGATTGGCTGGCGTTATTTTTTGTCGCAGACGGGTCTGGCGGCTTAGCCCAGCAGGGTAGCCCAGCCTTCAACCACGTCACCGCCCCACTTGGCTTTCCACTCTTTCAGAGTCTTGTGGTTGCCACCTTTGGTTTCGATGACTTCGCCGTTGTGCGGGTTTTTGTATTGTTTAACTTTGCGAGCACGCTTGGTGCCGGTAGTTTTCACAGCGCCGCCACGTGGAGCCTTGGTTTTGGATTCCGGGTCCAGCAAAGCAATGATGTCACGCAGGGACTTGGAGTATTCGCCCATCAGGGTGCGCAGTTTGCCTTCAAATTCCAGCTCGGTTTGCAGTTTGTCGTCTTGGGACAGATTCTTCAAACGGGCTTGCAGCTCTTTGATAGCTTCTTCGGTGGCGCGATATTCGTTGATCAAGGACATGATTACTACCTTATGTGTGGCGCAGGATGGCAGGGGGACAGTGCCGCAATAATAGTCAGGGTGTTTCATCAAGTAAACATTAAAGCAGGTTTATTTAATTAAATTGTCCGCAATTCGCTGCACATTTTCGATGCAGTTAAATAGTTTGAAGCTCGGCTACAGATATTTACAAAGGAGTGCTTGTGGAAGGCTTACTGCACTGTCGTTTGACGAACGAGGTGCACGGGCAGGCCCAGCGTCGGTTGCCATCTGACAGCACGGCACGTCATCAATACTGCAGTTTTGCTGCGCAATCGCTAGAATGGCCGCCTTTGCGAAGTTCTGGAGTTTCCCCCCCATGCGCACTTTTCGGCTGGTGATTTCCTGCCCCGACCGCGTCGGCATCGTTGCTAAAGTCAGTAACTTTCTGGCGTCACATAACGGCTGGATCACTGAAGCGAGCCACCACTCCGACAATCTCAGTGGCTGGTTCTTCATGCGTCACGAGATTCGTGCCGACTCGCTGCCTTTCGGTATCGAAGCCTTGCGCGAAGCGTTTGCGCCGATTGCCGAAGAATTCTCGATGGACTGGCGTATCACCGATACCGCGCAAAAGAAACGCGTGGTACTGATGGCCAGCCGCGAATCCCACTGCCTCGCCGACCTGCTCCATCGCTGGCACAGCGATGAACTGGACTGCGAAATCGCTTGTGTGATTTCCAACCACGATGACTTGCGCAGCATGGTTGAGTGGCACGGCATTCCTTACTACCACGTGCCGGTCAACCCGCAGGACAAGGAGCCGGCTTTCGCCGAGGTTTCGCGTCTGGTGAAACATCACGATGCCGAAGTGGTGGTCCTTGCCCGTTACATGCAAATCCTGCCGCCCGAGTTGTGCAGTGAATATGCGCACAAGGTCATCAACATTCACCACAGCTTCCTGCCGTCGTTCGTCGGTGCCAAGCCGTATCACCAGGCTTCGATGCGCGGCGTGAAACTGATCGGCGCGACCTGCCACTACGTGACGGAAGAGCTGGACGCCGGCCCGATCATCGAGCAGGACGTGGTGCGTGTCAGCCACAGCGACAGCATTGAAGACATGGTGCGTTTCGGCCGTGACGTCGAGAAGATGGTACTGGCCCGCGGTCTGCGTTATCACCTGGAAGACCGGGTGTTGGTGCACGGCAATAAAACCGTCGTGTTCTGATTTACCGCACGACCCGGTTGAAATTCGAAGGGCCTGGGCGTTCAATCGCTTCAGGCCCTTCGCCGTTTCTGCATGAGGACATGACCATGGCCGATCCATTGGACAAAGCCACTTCCAAGGCGCCCGCCACCCTGGGCGAAGGTTGTTTGAGCCGTTACGACCCGGACGACCTGAGCCCGGAGGATGGAACGGAGTTTCCAGGCGCTGCCGAGTTGTGGGAGCAGTTGCAGCAAGAGCCCGACAACCCGCCTAAGCCTGCTTGAGTTTCATCAACTTCTTGAGCAGCGGCCGCCCCAGCATCAGCAAGAACACCGGCCCACCGACCAGCAGATAGAAGTAATAGGTCACTGCCCGCCAGATCAGAATCGCCGCCGCTGCGGTGGATTTCCCCACCATGGGCGCCAGCAGCGCCGCCGACGTCAGTTCCGCCGCGCCGGCCCCGCCCGGCAACAGGCTGAATTGACCTGCACTGAGCGAAAGCATCTGGATCAAAAAGCTCCAGGCCCATTGCAAGTCTGCACCGAGCCCGCGTAGCGCCAGATACAGCACGCTGTAGCGTAAAATCCAGTGCAGGCAGGTCAGGGCAAACACAGTGATCAATGTCTGGAAAGGCAGCTTCAGTGTGTCAGTAAACGCCGCCAGAAAACTCAGGAGCTTTCGCGCCCAGCGCATCCGGGTGGTGGGCTGCACGTTGAGGCGGGCCAACAACCGGCCGCTCAGGCGAATCAGCAAGCGGTGATACCGCGCCACAAGCACACAACTGATCAATCCGCCGAACATCGACACGGCACTGACGATCAACAGCCATTCCATGCGCTGGCTCAGGTGTTGAAACAGCGCATAAATCAGAATCCCGCTGAGTGCGCAGAGGAAAAACAACAAATCGCTCAACTGGTCCATGGCGAACACGGCACTGCTTCTGGCCGGACGCACACCGTTGCGTCCCAGCAGCGCCATGATAGTGAGCGGGCCGCCGCTGCCGCCAGGCGTGGCGCAATAAGCGAATTCGGCAGCCATGACCACGCCAAGGCTTTTGACGGGGCTGACCTTATGGCGCTGATCGCCCAATAAAAGGCGCAATCGCAGGGTGTTTACCACCCAGCACAGCAGGATCATGCCGAACATGACCAATAATCCGCTCAGCGGAAAAGCACTCAATCGTGACCAGGTTTCGCTTCCACCCAAAAGCCACGGGATCAGCACCGCAGCGAGCAGGCCGATCACCAGCAGGATCCCGCGACTCATGCGGCGCGCTCCCTGTTCTGGCTTTGCAGGGCCAGCCAGTTTGCCTTGGTCATGGGCAATCGTCCGTCTGCCAGCAGGCGCTTGAGGGTTTGCAGCCAGTAGGTGCGCGAGAACTCATGGCGCATGTCGACCGGGTGCAGGCCCAGGCGAATCACCGGTGCCTGGCGCCAGCGTTGTTCGCGCTGATCGCTGACGAGCTTGGACAAACCGCGACGCCAGGCACTGCGTGCGCTCCAGACCAACCCGGGCGCGTCGACCGTGGTGAAATCCGGTAGTCGATAAAGGTGTTGAGGGTCGCTGGTATAACTCAAAGGCAGTTGTCGCAAGGCTTGCCGCGTGCCTTCACTCATCAGCCAGGCCGGCGCGACAAAACCGTGCAGCGGCCAATGATATCGATCAAACATCGCAATGCCTTCATGCAAACGGGCGAGGGCGGCCTCCCGGGACAAGCTGTAGAACTCGCCTTCGTGGGTATAGACCCGGCGCATGAACCAGTCTCGCGCAGAGTTCAGCGGCGATCCGTCATCGCAATGAAAATAGCCGTGCAGCACCAATTCATCGCCGCGTTCGAGTCGTTCGGCAAGCCGCTGGCGAAAGTCCGGATGGGCGTGCAGATCGTTGTGTCTGTGGTAGTTCGGCACCACCAGCCAGGTGATGGGTACGTTGCCCAGTGCGTCCACGGCTTCGACAAAGGGTTGGTAGTCGGCCCAGGTTTGTGGCGCCACATCGTGCAAGACCAGTAACAGGCTGGGCGTATTCATGGGCTCAACCATTGGCCGCGCGTGGCCATTGACTGCCGAGTACGGCGTGATAGTGCCCCAGCAAACTATTGACCACCGTGTCCCAGGCGTAATGTCGCTCGGCATGAAGTCGCGCCTGTCGGCCGAGGGCCGCACTGTTTTGGGCGAACAGTTCGCGCACGGCGTTGGCCATCGCCTGCGGATCGTTCGGTGCACATAACAGGCCGCATTGATCAGTGACAATTTCCTGAAAAGCCCCTGCCGCCACCGCCACCACCGGAACGCCGCTGGCCATGGCTTCGAGAATGACCAGGCCGAAGGTTTCCTGATCGCCTGCATGCAGCAACGCGTCAGCACTGGCCATCAGGCGCGCGACCTGCGCGGCGGGACAGAACTCATCAATGACGGTGACATTGCCTGGCACCGTGCTCGGCATCGACGAACCGACCAGCAGCAAGTGGTAACGCCTGCCCAGGCGTTTCATGCACTGGAGCAGCACCGGCAGGTTCTTTTCCTTGGAACCGCGACCGGCAAAAATCAGCAGGTGGGTGTTGTCGTCCAGTCCCAATTCGGCCCGCAGGCCCGGATCGCGTTTTTCGGGATGGAAAGTCTGCAAATCGACGCCCAAGGGTTGGACAAAAACGTTTCGAACCCCAAGACCCGTGAGCTTGTCCGCCATCACCTGACTGGGCGCGAGAACCCGGTCGAAGTTGCCGTAAAGCTTGCTGACGTAGGCTTCGACATTGGTGGTCACCCAGTTGCCCATGCGGTTGCTGACCAGCAATGGCAGGTCCGAGTGATAGAAACCGATCACTGGCACATCCAGTTGCCTGCGTGCGTCCAGGGCTGCCCAGGCAGTGAGATAAGGATCGCCGACCTCGATCAGTTCGGGTTGCAGGTCGTGCAGGACATTGCGCCAGGGGGCCAGGCGCAGCGGGAATCGATAACCCTTGCCGAAAGGCAGGGCAGGAGCCGGAACGGTATAGATACCGTCCTGTTCACTGAAAACTGCGCCAGGGACCAGCAAACTGTGGCGAGTGCCGGGCCTTGTACACAGTCGATGATGTTTTGCATCCAGATAAGTGCGCACGCCACCGCTGGCAGGGGCGTAAAACATGGTGATGTCAGCGATATGCACGATGAACACTCCTCCGGTCCGTTGCTCTCCTTGGGTGGACCTTAATGAAGAATAGATGTTCGGTTGAGGTTTGGAGGGGTGGGCTGTCAGCCAGGGTTATGCGATGTGTTACAGACCGCCTTCGCTGGCGAGCCAGCTCCCACAAGGTTTTGCGTCGTACACAAAAATTGCGTCCGCTGCAGAACTCTGTGGGAGCTGGCTTGCCAGCGATGAGGCCGGTGAGAGCGATTAGATCCGGAAACTGCCTACCAACTGCTTCAACCGCGCCGCCTGCTGTTCCAGATCCGAACACGCGCGCAACGTCGACTGCAGGTTTTCCACACCTTCCTGGTTCAGCGTATTGATTTCGGTGATGTCGACGTTGATCGACTCAACCACTGCCGTCTGTTCCTCGGTGGCGGTCGCCACCGACTGGTTCATGCCGTCGATTTCGCCGATACGCTGGGTCACGCTGCTCAAGCGCTCACCCGCCAGATTGGCGATTTCGACGCTGTCCTGGCTGTGACGCTGGCTGTCGCTCATGGTGCTGACGGACTCGCGGGCACCGACTTGCAGCTCCTCGATCATGGTTTGCACTTGTTGCGCCGATTCCTGGGTGCGGTGCGCCAGATTGCGCACTTCATCGGCCACCACGGCAAACCCGCGCCCGGCTTCACCGGCCCGCGCCGCTTCGATGGCGGCATTGAGCGCCAGCAAGTTGGTCTGTTGGGAAATGCTGGTGATCACTTCGAGAATCTGCCCGATGTTCACGGTTTTGCTGTTCAGCGACTCGATGTTGGTGCTCGACGCGCTGAGCATGCTCGACAACTGATTCATCGCGGCAATGCTGCGGTCCACAACCTGCTGGCCGTCTTCGGCGAGGCTGCGGGCGTCACTGGCCTGATTCGATGCTTGCGCAGCATTGCGGGCGATCTCCTGGGCGGCGGCGCCGAGCTGGTTGATCGCGGCGGCGACACTGCTGGTGCGCGATGCCTGCTGGTCGGAGTTGAACATCGACGAGTTCGAGGCCGCCACCACACGCAACGCGACTTCGTTGACCTGGCCGGTGGCGGAAGACACCTCGCGGATCGAACCGTGGATACGCTCGACGAAACGGTTGAATGCCGTGCCGAGCGTGCCGAACTCATCGTTGTTGACGATGGTCAGGCGCTTGGTCAGGTCGCCTTCGCCGTCGGCAATGTCGGCCATGGCGCGGGTCATGACGTGCAGCGGCTGAATCAGGATGCGGATCAGCATGCCCAGCAGGGCGATGATGATTGCCACCGCGATGACGGTCGCCACCACCGCTGAAGCGCGGAATTCGCTGAGCATCGAGAAGGCTTTTTCCTTGTCGATGGACAAGCCGATGTACCAGTTGACCGAGGGTAAGCCTTTGATCGGCGTGAAGCTGACGATGCGGGTCTTGCCGTCGACATCGACTTCACTGAAACCGTTGCCGATTCGCGGCGTGTCTTTCGGATACGCCTCGCTCAGGGACTTCATCACCAGCGCTTTGTCCGGGTGAACCAGGATTTTGCCGTCGGCGCTGACCAGAAAGGCGTAGCCCATGCCGTCGAAGTCGCGGGCGCTGAGGGTATCGATCAGCGTTTGCAGGCTCAGGTCACCGCCGATCACGCCGATGCTTTGCCCGGATTTTTTCGAGGCCATGGCCATGGAAATGATGGTTTGACCGGTCGCCGCATCGATATAGGGCTCGGTCAGGGTCGGCGTGCTGCTGTTTTCCGCCCCCTTGTACCAAGGGCGGACCCGTGGATCGAAGCCATCGGGCATCTTCGCGTCGGGTCGGATGGTGAAATGCCCGGTGGCATCGCCCAGGTAGGACGCCATGAACGTCGAGGTCAGCGCTTTCTGTTCAAGCAGGGCGGCTACGTTGGCTTGTTCCGGGTTGATGGCGATGTTTTGCGAAAGGTTTTCGATCAGCAGAATCCGGCCGGTCAACCATGTCTGGATGTTGTTGGCGGTGACATCCCCCATCTCGTTGAGATAGTTGTCCAGGTCTTCGCGGATGGCATTACGCTGTAAATAGTCGTTGTACAGGGTGAATGAGGCGAAAGTGGCAATGACGATGAGGGCGGCGGCAAGCAGGATTTTATGGCTGAAGCGTAGATTTTTATTCATGGCTTGGGGTCCGCTAAGGTCTTATTGCCCAGCGCGTGCTTTTATAAAGGAACGCAAAAGGGGCAGGGTTGAAAGCAAGTGATATTTCCATCGCTCCTTAAGGGAAATGTCCTACCAGATTGTGTCTGTCTGCTTTGTTGCTATTTCTATCGGCCGTGAAGGATCAAAGATTAACCATGGGTGACCAAATGCATGACTCATTGCAACTCGTTATCGGCGCCGATCTTTCCGGGCAGCCGATCGCCCAGGCCATGCGCCTGGCCAACCGTCACGGTTTGATTGCGGGGGCTACCGGGACGGGCAAGACCGTCACCTTGCAACGTATGGCCGAAGCCTTCAGTGATGCCGGAGTCGCGGTATTTGCCGCCGATATCAAGGGCGATCTCTGCGGTCTGGGTGCAGCCGGTAATCCCCAGGGCAAGATTGCCGAGCGAATCGCCGGGATGCCCTGGCTGAACCACAAGCCTCAGGCTTATCCGGTGACCTTGTGGGACATTCACGGGCAGTCCGGTCATCCACTGCGCACAACCTTGAGCGAAATGGGCCCGTTATTGTTGGGTAGCCTGTTGGAGCTGACGGACAGTCAGCAATCGGCGCTGTATGCCGCGTTCAAGGTCGCCGACCGCGAAGGCTTGTTGCTGCTGGACCTCAAAGACCTGAAGGCATTGCTCAATCACCTCAAGGATCATCCACAGCTGCTCGGCGATGATGCGGCGCTGATGACCACCGGTTCCAGCCAAGCCCTGCTGCGGCGTCTGGCAACGCTCGAACAACAGGGGGCGGAGGCGCTGTTCGGTGAGCCGGCGCTGCAACTCGAAGACATTCTGCAACCGACAGTCGACGGTCGTGGTCGCATTCATTTGCTCGATGCCAGTCGGCTGGTGCATGAAGCGCCGAAGGTCTACGCGACGTTTCTGTTGTGGTTGCTGGCCGAATTGTTCGAGCAATTGCCGGAGCGCGGTGATTCGGACAAACCGCTGTTGGCGTTGTTTTTCGACGAGGCGCATCTGTTGTTTGCCGGGACCCCCAAGGCGTTGCAGGATCGTCTGGAACAAGTGGTGCGGCTGATTCGTTCGAAAGGAGTGGGGGTGTATTTCGTCACCCAATCGCCGGGCGACCTGCCGGACGATGTGCTGGCGCAACTCGGCTTGCGCATCCAGCACGGTTTGCGTGCATTCACCGCCAAGGAGCAGAAATCCCTGCGGGCGGTGGCCGACGGTTTCCGGCCTAACCCGGCATTCGATGCGCTGTCGGTGCTGACTGAGTTGGGGATTGGAGAGGCGTTGGTCGGCACTTTGCAGGAAAAGGGCACGCCGGAAATGGTCCAACGGGTTTTGGTGGCACCGCCACAGTCGCGGATCGGGCCGCTGAGCGAGACGGAGCGTACGCTGCTGATCGCCGGTTCGCCGTGCAAGGGCCGGTACGACAAGCCGATTGATCGTGAGTCGGCTTATGAAGTGCTGATGGGCCGCAAAGGACTGGCGCCTGAACCCGAGGCTGCACCGGACAAATCCGCCAAGCAAGAGCCAAGCTTCACCGAACAGGCCGGGGAGTTCCTCGGCACGGCGGCGGGGAAGGCGCTGAAGTCAGCGATGCAACAGGCGGCGAATCAGATCGGCCGACAATTGGTGCGCGGTTTGATGGGCTCTTTATTGGGCGGCAACAAACGCCGCTGAAACCTGTAGGAGTGAGCCTGCTCGCGATGGCGGCGTATCAGTCAACTTATGCGTTGAATGTTACATCGCTATCGCGAGCAGGCTCGCTCCTACATGGGTTCATGATCAGGTTTTGGGCCTGGCGTGCGCCGCCAACCGCTCCAGCGCGGCCCGAAGGTTTGGATCACTGATGCCATCGGCCGTCGCCTGAATGGTCGCCGCCGCATCATTGGACAAATCCATGGTATGACCGGCCGCACCTTGTTGAACGGTAGGTGGCTGAACCTTGAACAGAATTCGCGTGAGGCTGGCGAATTCATCGAACATCTGCAATTGCCGCTGCAGGCGTTTTTGCTGGTAGCGCAGGCGAGTGGCCCAATGTCCATCAGTGACGATCAGCAGCAAGCTGCCTTCACGCCAGGACGCCACGTGGCAATGCTCGCGAGCGGCGGGTTGCAGTTGGCTTTCCAGCAGGCGTTGCAGATGACCCAGGCGTTGAGCGTGGCCGAGAATGGCTTTGAGCGGCTTGGCTTCGCGAAGGAGAACGGCGGGTGCTCTGGCCGTAAGAGGGCGAAATGCCATGATCAGACACCTGAAGTAACAGAGCCGCCATGGTAGCAGAAAGCGCCGAATGCACTCGCCCATTGCTTTTGTGGATGCTTTACTCATTAAATCAACGACTAACTTCTTCCCTGAATGGGTTGAAGTTGAGCAAAACGCCCTTATTTTAAGTGAGCCCCGTCAAAGCGCAGTGCCAGCATCGTGGAACATCGCCACTTTCCTCACCACCGTTTCCGGGTAGAATGCTCGTTCGCATGCGGCCATGAGGGCTGCACGGGCGACTCACGGGGCCGCCCTCCATCCCTTTAGTGTGGAAGATCCTGCCGATATGTTTGCGCCTTTGTTAAAGAAACTTTTTGGAAGCAAGAACGAGCGTGAAGTCAAACGCATGCTCAAGACGGTGCAACTCGTCAATGCCTTCGAAGAGCAAATGGTGGCCCTTTCGGACGATCAATTGCGTGCCAAGACAGACGAGTTCAAGGCCCGCATCGCCAAAGGGGAAACCCTCGATAAATTGCTGCCAGAAGCCTTTGCGGTCGCCCGCGAAGCCGGTAAGCGTGTCATGGGCATGCGTCACTTCGACGTCCAGCTGATCGGCGGCATGACCTTGCATGAAGGCAAGATCGCCGAAATGCGTACCGGTGAAGGCAAGACCCTGGTGGCAACACTGGGCGTTTACCTCAATGCATTGTCCGGCAAGGGCGTGCACGTTGTGACGGTGAACGACTACCTGGCCCGTCGAGACGCCAACTGGATGCGCCCGCTGTATGAATTCCTCGGCCTGACGGTCGGCGTTGTCACGCCGTTCCAGCCGCCGGAAGAGAAGCGCGCCGCCTACGCTGCCGACATCACCTACGGTACCAACAACGAATTCGGTTTCGATTACCTGCGCGACAACATGGCGTTCAGCATGGAAGAAAAATTCCAGCGCGAACTCAATTTTGCCGTGATCGACGAAGTCGACTCCATTCTCATCGACGAAGCCCGTACCCCGCTGATCATCTCCGGTCAGGCCGAGGACAGCTCCAAGCTGTACATCGAGATCAACAAACTGATCCCGCAGCTGGAATTGCACGTTGAAGAAGTCGAAGGCGAAGTCACCAAGCCCGGCCACTACACCGTCGATGAGAAGACCCGCCAGGTCGAGCTCAACGAAGCCGGTCACCAATTCGTCGAAGAAACGCTGACCCGCATCGGCCTGCTGGCTGAAGGCGAGAGCCTGTACTCGGCGCACAACCTGAGCCTGCTGACTCACGTTTACGCCGGTCTGCGTGCGCACAAACTGTTCCACCGCAACATCGAGTACATCGTGCAGGACGGTCAGGTGGTTCTGGTCGACGAACACACCGGCCGCACCATGCCGGGCCGTCGTTTGTCCGAAGGCCTGCACCAGGCCATCGAAGCCAAGGAAAACCTGAACATCCAGGCCGAAAGCCAGACACTGGCGTCGACCACGTTCCAGAACTACTTCCGTCTGTACAACAAGCTGTCCGGCATGACCGGTACCGCGGACACCGAAGCGTTCGAATTCCACCAGATCTATGGCCTGCAGGTCATGGTGATTCCGCCAAACAAACCGTTGGCGCGTAAAGACTACAACGACCTGGTGTTCCTGACCGCCGAAGAGAAATACGCGGCGATCATCAACGACATCAAGGAATGCATGACCCAGGGCCGTCCGGTGCTGGTGGGTACCGCCACCATCGAAACGTCCGAGCACATGTCCAGCCTGCTCGTGAAGGAAGGCATCGAACACAAGGTTCTGAACGCCAAGTTCCACGAAAAAGAAGCCGAGATCATTGCCCAGGCCGGTCGCCCGGGCGCACTGACCATCGCCACCAACATGGCCGGTCGTGGTACCGACATCCTGTTGGGCGGCAACTGGGAAGTGGAAGTGGCCTCGCTGGAAAACCCGACGCCTGAGCAGATTGCCCAGATCAAGGCCGACTGGCAGAAGCGTCACCAGCAAGTGCTCGAATCGGGTGGCTTGCAGGTGATCGCCTCCGAACGTCACGAATCGCGCCGTATCGACAACCAGCTGCGTGGTCGTGCCGGTCGTCAGGGCGACGCCGGTTCCAGCCGTTTCTATCTGTCGCTGGAAGACAGCCTGATGCGCATCTTTGCCTCTGACCGGGTGAAGAACTTCATGAAAGCCCTGGGCATGCAGCCTGGCGAAGCGATTGAGCACCGCATGGTGACCAACGCCATCGAAAAGGCTCAGCGCAAGGTTGAAGGTCGTAACTTCGACATTCGCAAGCAACTGCTTGAGTTCGACGACGTCAACAACGAACAGCGTAAAGTGATCTATCACATGCGTAACACGTTGCTGGCTGCCAACAACATCGGTGAAACCATTGCCGATTTCCGTCAGGACGTCCTCAACGCCACCGTCAGCGCCCACATTCCTCCGCAATCGCTGCCTGAGCAGTGGGACGTGGCAGGGCTGGAATCGGCCTTGGAAAGCGATTTCGGCGTGAAACTGCCGATCCAGCAGTGGCTCGACGAAGACGATCACCTGTACGAAGAAACCCTGCGCGAAAAACTCATGCAGGAACTGATCGCCGCCTACAACGAGAAAGAAGACCAGGCGGGCGCCGAAGCGCTGCGCAGCTTCGAGAAACAAATCGTTCTGCGCGTGCTGGACGACCTGTGGAAAGACCACCTGTCGACCATGGACCACCTGCGTCATGGTATCCACCTGCGTGGCTATGCCCAGAAGAACCCGAAGCAGGAGTACAAGCGCGAGTCGTTCACGCTGTTCTCCGAGCTGCTGGATTCGATCAAACGCGACTCGATCCGCGTGCTGTCGCACGTTCAGGTTCGCCGCGAAGATCCGATCGAAGAAGAGCAGCGCCTGCGTCAGGAAGCCGAGGCACTGGCCGCCCGCATGCAGTTCCTGCATGAAGAAGCCCCAGGTCTGGAGCAACCGGAGCAACTGGGTGAAGAGGTCGATGTGGCTCTCGCCACCGCACCGGTTCGCAACGAGCAGAAGCTGGGCCGCAACGAGCTGTGCTACTGCGGTTCGGGCAAGAAGTTCAAGCATTGCCACGGGCAGATCCAGTAAAACCCGTTTCAATCGCTGAAATACCCGCGCCGCGACCGGCTTCTGCCGTCGCGGCGTTTTACCATTTCGAACCACCGTTTTTCCTGAAACGGTGCTGACATCATTTATAAAGGAGCGCATTCATGGCTGTTGGTCTTGGTCCTTTGCCAACGTTGCACCCGGTTGCCGGTTTTGAACTCGGTATCGCCTCGGCCGG
>NZ_RCNW01000366.1:0-3540 GCF_004307605.1 Pseudomonas sp. Sample_24 | reverse complement strand
TACATCGCCACCGACGCCAAAGTCTCCCGCGACGTGCTGCAAAACCTGATGCTGGACGGCGCCAACAAGTCGTTCAACCGCATTACCATCGACGGCGACACCTCGACCAACGATTGCTGCATGCTGATTGCCACCGGTCAGGCTGCGCTGCCGGAGATCACCCGTGCCGAAGGCGAGCTGTTCGCCAAGTTAAAGCAAGCGGTGTTCGAAGTGTGCATGGACGTGGCGCAGGCCATCGTGCGTGACGGCGAAGGTGCGACCAAGTTCGTCACCGTTGAAGTCAACGGCGGCGGTAATCATCAGGAGTGCCTGGACGTCGGTTACACCGTGGCCCACTCGCCGCTGATCAAGACCGCGCTGTTCGCTTCCGACCCGAACTGGGGCCGCATCCTGGCTGCCGTCGGCCGCGCCGGCGTACCGAATCTGGACGTGAGCAAGATCGACGTGTTCCTCGGTGACGTTTGCATCGCCAGCCGTGGCGCGCGCGCCGCGACCTACACTGAAGCCCAGGGCGCGGCAGTGATGCAGCAGGAAGAAATCACCATCCGTATCGAATTGGGCCGCGGCGATTGCAGCGAAACCATCTGGACCACCGACCTGTCCCACGAGTACGTGAAGATCAACGCCGAGTATCGTACTTAAGAGCGGGTCGCCCCTAATCGCGGGCAAGCCCGCGATTAGGGGCGACCAGATGCTAGAGATTTGGCCTGTCCCCTTCATCAAAGGTCCCGAACATGAGCCTTCACCTGATCATCGGCGACAAACTGCTTTCCTCCTGGTCCCTGCGCGGCGCCCTGGCGCTTGATCTGACCGGCGCTTCCTACACCGAAGAACTGATCAAACTGAACCAGCCCGACACCCGCGAGCGTGTGCTCAAGCATTCGCCGACCGGCAAAGTCCCGCTGCTGAAAACCGAGCACGGCACCATCGCCGACTCCCTGGCGATTGCTGAATACCTGGCCGAACAATTCCCTGAAGCCAAGCTGTGGCCAACAGACACCGCGGCCCGTGCCCAGGCGCGTTCGGCGTGTGCGCAAATGCACAGCGGCTTCTTCGCCATGCGTGGCAACATGCCGTTCAACCTCAGTCATGACGCGCCGCTGTCGCCGCTCCCGGCGGACGTGCAGGCGGATATCGAGCGCATGGCGGCGTTGTGGGCCGAGTGCCGTGCTGCCGCGACCGAAACCGGTCCTTACCTGTTTGGTCGCATTACCTTGGCCGATGCGTTCTTTGCGCCGATCGCCGTACGACTGCGCACCTATCGGGTGAAACTGTCCGCGGTGGACGAAGCCTATGTTGAAACCCTCTACCAATGGCCAGCATTCAAGGCCTGGCAGAAGGCCGGACTGGAGGAAATCGAGCGGTGAAACGAGTTCATGTAGCCGCTGCCGTTATCCGTGATAACAGCGGCAAGATCCTGATTGCCCGCCGTGCCGATACCCAGCACCAGGGCGGATTGTGGGAGTTTCCCGGTGGCAAGGTCGAGGCCGACGAATCGGTGGAAACCGCGCTGGCCCGCGAACTTCATGAGGAACTGGGCATTGTCGTCAGTGCAGCGCGCCCGTTGATCAAGGTTCGCCACGATTATCCGGACAAGCAGGTATTGCTCGACGTCTGGGAGGTTTCGGCGTTCAGCGGTGAGCCACACGGTGCTGAGGGTCAGCCATTGGCCTGGGTCAGCGCCCGTGAGTTGTCGAACTACGAGTTTCCCGAAGCCAACCGGCCGATCGTCGCGGCTGCCCGGTTGCCCGAGCGGTACCTGATCACCCCGGAAGATCTGGAAACCCCGGCCTTGCTGCGCGGAATTCAGAAAGCCATTGCCGGCGGCATCAAGCTGATCCAGTTGCGCGCACCGAACGGTTACGATCCGAAGTATCGCGACCTGGCCGTTGATGCGGTAGGGCTGTGTGCCGGCAAGGCGCAGTTGATGATCAAGGGGCCGTTCGAGTGGCTGGGCGATTTTCCTGCCGCCGGTTGGCACATCACGTCTGCGCAGCTGCGCAAGTATGCGGCTGCCGGCCGGCCATTGCCGGCTTCGCGCTGGCTGGCCGCGTCCTGCCATAACGCCGAAGAACTGGCGTTGGCCGAAGCAATGGGCGTGGACTTCGTGACCTTGTCGCCGGTGCAGCCGACGCTGACGCATCCGGGGGCTGAGCCGCTGGGGTGGGAGCAGGCTTCGACCTTGATCGAAGGCTTCAGCAAACCGGTGTTTTTGCTCGGTGGTGTCGGGCCTGCGCAGGTTCAGCAAGCCTGGGCGGCGGGTGCGCAGGGTGTTGCTGGGATTCGGGCTTTCTGGCCTGATTCTTCGGTGTAGTTGGTGGACCCTTCGCGGGCAAGCCTCGCTGCTACAGGTTCACGCGAAATCCTGTAGGAGCAAGGCTTGCCCGCGATGGCGGCCGGCAGGCGCCGCTTAATCCCCAGGCTTCGCCGCCGGTTGCCAAAGAATCTCCGCAACGCCTTGCCTCTTGGCAATCAACCTGGCCACCACAAACAGCAAATCCGACAACCGATTGATGTACGCCAGGCCAACCCCGGCCAACGGCTCAATCGCATTCAACTGCTGACAACGCCGCTCGGCACTGCGTGCCAGGCTGCGGCAGACGTGGGCTTGGGCAATTAACGCCGAACCACCCGGCAGAATGAAGTTCTCCAGCGGTCCCAATTCTTCATTCCATACATCGATCGCCGCTTCAAGGCGTTCGATTTCCGCCACGTTCAATGCCTGGTATGCCGGCATCGCCAACTCGCCGCCAAGGTCGAACAGCCGATGCTGGCAGGGCGCCAACACCTCGATCACTTCGCTCAGCCGCGGATACTCTTCACATTCCGCTGCAAGCCCGGCCAGCAATACGCCGACCTGACTGTTCAACGTGTCGACCTCGCCAATGGCCTCGATCCGTGGATGGTCCTTGGGTACGCGGCGTCCATCGCCCAGGCCGGTTTCGCCTTTGTCGCCGGTGCGGGTGTAAATCTTCGACAAGCGAAAGCCCATGGTTACCTCGTAAGCTGGTTGAATTCCTGGGAGACGAGCGGGGTGCCCGCCAGTGGCAAGCGCAAGGTGAAGCAGGTGCCTTGGCCGAGGGTCGATTGCACTTCCATCTGCCCTTTATGGTTATTGGTGATGATGAAGTACGAAACCGACAACCCGAGACCGGTGCCCTGGCCGATTTCCTTGGTGGTGAAAAACGGTTCGAAGGTACGTTTGCGCACGCTTTCGCTCATGCCGATGCCATTGTCCTCGACCTGAATCTCCGCCCAGGGCGGATTGAGCCGGGTGCGGAGAATGATCCGCCCCGGCTCGCTATCGTCTTCACGCTGGTGAATGGCCTGGGCGGCGTTTTTCAACAGGTTGAGCAACACTTGCTCCAGTTCGTTGGCGGTGCCGGGTACCGGGCCGAGCGCGGGGTCGAACTGGCGGATGATGGCCTGGCCCTTGAAGTCGAAACCGATGGCCAGGTCGAAGTCGTTACCGGCGATTTCCACCGCCTGATCGATCAGTGCCGGCAGATCGCACGGGGCCATTTGCCGGGTACTGCGGCG
>NZ_RCNW01000315.1:0-3645 GCF_004307605.1 Pseudomonas sp. Sample_24 | reverse complement strand
GGCAAGCCGCAGCTGAAAAACCTGCGCGCCTTGCTGGTCGAGTGGCTGGAGTTCCGGGTTCAGACCGTTCGTCGACGCCTGCAATTCCGCCTCGATAAAGTCGAGCGTCGCCTGCACCTGTTGGACGGTTTGCTGATTGCCTACCTCAACCTGGATGAAGTGATCCACATCATCCGCACCGAGGAACATCCGAAAGCCGCGCTGATCGAGCGTTTTGCCCTGAGCGAGATCCAGGCTGACTACATTCTCGACACCCGCTTGCGTCAGTTGGCGCGGTTGGAAGAAATGAAGCTGCGCGCCGAGCAGGATGAACTGCTCAAGGAACAAGCCAAGCTGCAAGCCTTGCTGAGCAGTGAAGCCAAGCTGAAGAAGCTGGTGCGCAGCGAGTTGATCAAGGACGCTGAAACCTATGGCGATGACCGCCGTTCGCCAATCGTCGAGCGTGCTGAAGCCAAGGCCCTGACCGAACACGATCTGCTGCCGAACGAGAAAGTAACAGTCGTTCTGTCGGAGAAAGGCTGGGTACGTTCGGCCAAAGGTCACGAAATCGACGCCACCGGGCTTTCCTACAAGGCTGGCGACGGCTTCAAGGCCCTGGCGGCGGGGCGTTCCAACCAATTTGCGGTGTTTATCGACTCCACCGGTCGCAGCTATTCGGTGGCTGCGCACACGCTGCCATCGGCCCGTGGCCAGGGCGAGCCGCTGACCGGTCGTCTGACGCCACCGCCGGGGGCGAGTTTCGAGTGCGTGCTGATGCCCGAAGACGATGCGTTGTACGTGATCGCCTCCGATGCCGGTTACGGTTTCGTGGTCAAGGGTGAAGACCTGCAGGCCAAGAACAAGGCGGGCAAGGCGCTGTTGAGCCTGCCGAACAACGCCAAGGTCATCCTGCCGCGGCCTGTCGCCGATCGTGAACAGAACTGGTTGGCGTCGGTGACCACCGAAGGTCGCCTGCTTATCTTCAAGATCAGCGATCTGCCACAATTAGGTAAGGGCAAAGGCAACAAGATCATCGGGATTTCCGGTGAGCGAGTGGCCAGTCGCGAAGAATATGTCACGGACATCGCCGTTATCCCGGAGGGTGCAACCTTGGTGCTTCAGGCTGGAAAACGTACCTTGTCACTGAAAGCAGACGACCTCGAACACTACAAGGGTGAGCGTGGGCGTCGTGGTAATAAACTGCCGCGTGGCTTCCAGCGGGTGGATGCGCTGCTCGTCGAAAACCTCAATTAAGCGTCCTAGAGCGCTCGATCTACGATTTAACGCGTAGATCGACGCTTTCGCGCTGGAGTCGGAACGCATATTCACGGATGATATGGCCTTTCAAGCGCCGGCGTGGCCGAGCGTTCTTCATATTTATTGAGTATTTTCACTGTGATTAGCCTTGTGGCAATCACCTGGATGGGACGATGACTGCTCTGCGCCTTCCTTTTATTCTGATGCTCGCCGGCGTTCTTGGCCTGGCGGGCTGCAGCGTTCACCAGCCGGTGTCGCTGTATCAACTGGACAGCGGTAGTCCGGTTCAGCCTGCGCAAAGCGCGGGCATGGCTGTATTGCTGGGCCCGGTGACCGTTGCCGACTATCTGCAACGCGAAACCCTGTTGCAGCGTCAGCCCGACGGCAGCCTGCAAGCCGCGACCGACGGTCGCTGGGCCGGCAGCCTGTCTTCCGACATCGACCAGTTGTTGCTGCGTCAGGTCGCCGGTCATCTGGACAGCCAGCGCGTGGTATTGGCGCCGGCCACCGTTGGCTTCACGCCAGACGTTCAAGTGTTGTTGACCATCACGCGCCTGGATTCTGGGACCAAGCAGCCGGCCATCCTCGATGCGCAATGGCGCCTCATCGACCGTCGTGGGCAGGTCCGCGACAATCGCATCATTCATTTGCAGGAGCAGCACGCCGGCAGCACGGCGGCGCAGGTTCAGGCTCAGGGTGTGCTGTTGCAGAAACTGGCCGAACAGCTGTCGACTGCGCTCAAGCCTCTGGCCAACCAGCCGCCAATCGCCGAAGCGCCAAAAAAACCGGCGGCCAAGCCTGTGGCACCGGCGGCGGAAGCGGAAAAGCAGCCGAAGATCCCGATGGCCTCGCCGATTCGCACGGACATGGAAGTGTTCCGCTTCTAAGCTTGTGATTGATTCATGACAAGGCCCGCTTTGATGCGGGCCTTGTTGTTTCTGCGGGTTGGAGATGATCGTTCCCATGCTCAGTGGGAATGCAGCCCGTGACGCTCTGCGTCACATCAGGGCCAGGCTGGAAGGAGGTGGGGCTGGAACGCGGAGCGTCCCTGGAGGCATTCCCACGCTGAGCATGGGAACGATCAGCCCGCAGACGAGTGATGATCTGCGGGCTCTTTCACAACGGGGCTTAAGGCTTACGCCCGGCGTTCATGCATCCGCGCCAATTGCCGCTCCAGCATCGACGGATAAGGCTCCATCAACCGCTCTACGCAGCAAGCGCCTTCAGGGCTGGCAATCGGGCGGATCCGCGCGCGTTGGCGGATCAGCGCGTCGTCACTGATCTTGCGTTCCACCAGCAGCAGGTTGCGGCTGTGTTGCGACAGGGCCAGGGCGTCCTGGGCGGCATCGGTCAGCAGCAGATCGATCTGGCTCAGACCGAACAAATCGTCGCCCAGGGTAAGGCCCAGCTGCAATTGCAGGGTGATGCCGCTGTCGGCGACTTCGATTTGTAACTGGTGGCCGAGCGCGCGGAGCAATTCGCCGCAGCAAATGGCATTGGTCAGGTAATCGTCGCCGCTGTCTTCGGTGTGGAACAGCATCAGTGTGCTGCCGTCGTTCAGCGTGTGCAGTTCGCTCTCGTACAACGAAGCGGCCTGATCAAGGCAATCACGATAGCGTTTGAGCAATTCTTCCAGACGTGTGCGCGGCAAGCGACGCAGTTGCTCCTGGGAGCCCAGCTGCACGGCCAGAACGGCGCTGTGCTGCGGTACATTCGAAGGAGCAGGGCGGGCAAGCGGTTTCACTACGCTGTCTGCGTCATCGAGCAAATCGGCAAACGCATCGTCGTCATCGTCTTCAACGGTGCTGACAACGCGCCGTGGGGCCGCTTTCTTCGCCGCCATCGGCCGGCTTTCGTCGAAGCTCGGATCGCGCAGGTTGCGCACTTCGAAGCCCGGTTCGGCATCGTCATCATCGCTGTCTTCGAGCTCGGGTTCCGGCTCCGGTTCAGGCTCGGCCGGTTCCGGTGCGAAGTTGGCGTGCAGTTGCCGGGCCAGATCACCGATCTCGTCCTGGCGTTCGGTGGCCGGGGTGTATTCGTCGATATTGCGCAGCCAGACGCGCAATTGCAGGAGCGGCGTAGAGATGTGCCGACCCAGGCGCAGGCTCAAGGCCAGGGAAAGTGCCAGCAGGATCGCGCTGAGGATGCCCATGCTTTGCAGGCTGATGGTCATCGGCTGCTGGAACTGATCCATGTCCAGGCTGATGCGCAGTTGCCCGGCCGTCACGTCCTGGAAGGTGATCTTGCTCTGGTACATGCCCTCGGCTTCGCCCAGCAAGCCGTGCTTGGGCCGCTGACCGGCTTCGGCGAGGATGCGGTTGTCGACGCTGTAGATGGCGGCGTGGGCCACCAGCTTGTTCTTGGTCAGGTTGTTGAGCAGCACGTTGAGGCTGAGGATGTCGTTGGACA
>NZ_RCNW01000368.1:0-3649 GCF_004307605.1 Pseudomonas sp. Sample_24 | reverse complement strand
CTCATCATGTGCTTGGGCGTGTAGTCCATCACCAGGCTCCAGATGTTGGCGGTCCAGGCCTGGTGCGCGCCGATGGCCAGAGAGATGGCGAACACTGCGACCCACAGGTTGCTGGAACCCGCCGCCATGACCACGCCGATGATGCAGCAGGCGAACAGGAACATCGACATCAGTCGCGCCTTGATCGGGTTGACACCGCGGCCGATCAGGAACGAGGAGAGGATGCCGCCGCCCACGCTGCCGAAGTCGGCAGTGAGGTAGATGATGATCAGCGGGATGCCCATCTGGGTCACGTTGATGCCCAGGTTGTATTGCTGATTGAGGAACGGTGGCAGCCAGTACAGGTAGAACCAGAACACCGGCGCGGTGATCGAGTAGGCGAGGGCAAAGGCCCAGGTGCCGCGCATGCGCAGGATTCGCGAGAACGGTACGCGGGTCTGTTCCGGTTCGACTTCATTCTGGATGTAGTCCAGTTCGGACTGTTTGACGCTCGGGTGATCTTCCGGGTTGAAGTACTTCAGGCCCCAGAACAGCAACCAGATACCGCCCAGTGCGGCCATGCACAGGAACGCGGCTTGCCAGCCCCAGACGTGCAGGATCAGCGGCAGCAGCATCGGCGTGAACATCGCACCGACGTTGGTACCGGCGTTGAAAATGCCGGTGGCCACCGCACGTTCACCGGCCGGGAACCACAGGCGCGTGGTTTTCACGCAGGCCGGGTAGTTGGCGGCTTCAGTGAGGCCGAGAATGAAACGGCAGACCATGAAGCCGACCGCCGAAGTGGCCAGGCCGTGGGCACCGGTCGCCAGGCTCCAGAGCAGCACGGCGCAGAAGAACACGCGCTTGACGCCGACCCGGTCGATCAATCGGCCTTGCAGCACGAAGCCGATGGCGTAGCCGACCTGGAACCAGAAGTTGATGTTGGCGTAGTCCATCGCCGTCCAGCTCATTTCCTTGGCAAGGATCGGCTGCATGACGCCGAGGGCGGCGCGGTCGATGTAGTTCAGGGTGGTGGCGAAAAACACCAGCGCCAGCATGCCCCAGCGGGTTTTGCCGACCGCCATGGCACCACGGATTTTATCGCCGATGCCACCAGTGGCAGCGCTCATGGCCGGAGCCATGCGGGAGCTTTGAGTAGGAATCATGTGTACCACCCGTTTTTGAATTTGTTATGAGTGTTCTGGGTCGTCGAACAGTTTTTTGAACACGGCGACCGGTGGTTGGTTACCCGGCCTCAATGTGGGATTGATGTTGCGCAGTGAACAAAAAATCGTCAATTCGCCAACGGCCATTGTGTTCGATAATCGCACGCAAAACTAACCGGGTAGTACACTTTGAATTGATCAATGCACCGGCCCGCTCAATAATTCGCTCACTCTATTAAAAGCGGCGCAAATTCCCTGTAGCCGAAGCCTCCACCAGGAGTCGAAAACATGCAGCGTTCCATTGCCACCGTGTCCTTGAGCGGTACCCTGCCGGAAAAACTCGAAGCCATTGCCGCCGCCGGTTTTGACGGTGTCGAGATTTTCGAGAACGACCTTCTCTACTACGACGGCAGCCCTCGGGAAATTAAACAGATGTGCGCCGATCTCGGGATCGCCATCACCCTGTTCCAACCGTTCCGGGATTTCGAAGGCTGCCGCCGTGACCGCTTGTCGCGCAATCTGGAAAGGGCCGAGCGCAAGTTCGACCTGATGCAGGAACTGGGCACCGACCTGGTGCTGGTGTGCAGCAACGCCTCGGCCGATTCCATCGGTGATGAACAGATTTTAGTCGATGATTTGCGCCTGCTGGCTGAACACGCTGGTGCGCGCGGTCTGCGCATCGGTTACGAAGCGCTGGCCTGGGGCCGGCATGTGAACACCTGGCAGCAGGTGTGGAACATTGTTCGCCAAGCGGATCATCCAAGCCTCGGGGTGTTGCTCGACAGCTTCCATACGCTGTCGCTCAAAGGCGACCCGAGCGCCATCGCCGAAATTCCCGGCGACAAGATTTTCTTCGTGCAAATGGCCGACGCGCCGATCCTGGCCATGGATGTGCTGGAGTGGAGCCGACATTTCCGGTGCTTCCCGGGCCAGGGTGAATTCGATCTGCCGGGCTTCCTCGCGCCGATCATCAAGAGTGGCTACACCGGCCCGCTGTCGCTGGAGATCTTCAACGACGGTTTCCGTGCCGCGCCGCCGCGGGCCAATGCTGCCGACGGTTTGCGCTCGTTGCTTTACCTTGAAGAGAAAACCCGCCAGCGCCTGGAACAGCAAGCCAAGCCATCGAGCAACCTCGACATTCTGTTCGAGACACCGAAGGCCAGCGAATACAACGGCATCGAGTTTCTCGAATTTGCCGTGGACGAAAGCCTCGGCGCCAAGCTATCCCATTGGCTGGAGCGTTTGGGTTTCGTCAAGGCAGGCCAGCATCGCTCCAAGAGCGTCAGCCTGCTGCGCCAGGGCGACATCAACCTGATCCTCAACTCCGAGCCGTACTCGTTCGGCCACAGTTTCTTCGAGGCGCACGGGCCGTCACTGTGCGCCACCGCCGTGCGGGTCAAGGACAGCGCCAGTGCGCTGGCCCGGGCCGTGGCTTACAAAGGCCAGCCCTATCGCGGGCTGGTCGGGCCGAACGAACTGGAGCTGGCCGCCGTGCGGGCGCCGGACGGCAGCCTGATTTACCTGGTCGACCAGCAGGCCGACGTCTACGGCACTGACTTCAACCTGTTCCCGGATGCGCAGACCGCTGGCGGCCTCAAGCGCATCGACCACATGGCCATGGCGCTGCCGGCCGACAGCCTCGACAGTTGGGTGTTGTTCTACAAGAGCCTGCTGGACTTCGAAGCCGATGACGAAGTGGTGCTGCCCGATCCCTACGGCCTGGTGAAAAGCCGTGCACTGCGCAGCCGCGATAGTTCGATTCGCCTGCCGCTGAACATTTCCGAAAACCGCAACACCGCCATCTCACATGCGTTGTCGAGTTATCGCGGCTCCGGCGTGCATCACATTGCGTTTGATTGCGACGATATCTTCGCCCAGGTCAGCCGCGCCAAAGAGGCAGGCGTGCCGCTGCTGGATATCCCGCTCAACTACTACGATGACCTGGCAGCCCGTTTCGATTTCGACGACGAGTTCCTCAGTGAGTTGGCCTATTACAACGTGCTGTACGACCGCGATGCCCAGGGTGGCGAGCTGTTTCACGTCTACACCGAGCCGTTCGAAGGACGCTTCTTCTTCGAGATCATCCAACGCAAGAACGGTTATGCCGGTTACGGCGCGGCCAACGTAGCAGTGCGTTTGGCCGCCATGGCCAAATCCCGAAGCGGCGCCGTACGCCAGGCAAAGTTGTAGGAAAATCGTAAACACGCCGACAAACCGCTGCCGCACGGCTTCCTTCGCTGTGCGGCGCGGCTCATAATCGCCAGCCTGTGCAGTGATGGCCGTGAGCCCGCAATGACAATGACCTCAGAACTCTCCGCAGCGCCCGAGCAACCCCTGGCCGAGCCGCGCAAGAGTCGCAAGAACAACCCGGAAAAAACCCGCGAGAACATCCTTCAGGAAGCGATTGTCGAGTTCGTTCAACAAGGCCTGTCCGGGGCTCGCGTCGATGCGATCGCCGAGCGCATCCACACCTCCAAGCGCATGATCTATTACTACTTCGGCAG
>NZ_RCNW01000333.1:0-3689 GCF_004307605.1 Pseudomonas sp. Sample_24 | reverse complement strand
GGTTCGGACTCTCAGATTATCTCCTCATCAGGCTAATCACGGTTATTTGACCCGGCTCTTGCCGGGTCTTTTTTTGCCCTGGAAAAGTCCCGTGATTCACTGACTGTCTGTTTCGGGATAGAACTCGTCGGCGAGCTTTTTCAGAACTTCAGGTAAACGTGGCCCCAATCCACCTACGAGCAAGGTTGGATCGAGCTCGATGACCCGCCCATCCCTGGCGGCACGAGTGGATGCCAGAATCGGGTTTTCCTTGAACAACGCGGCCCGCGCCGCATTGCCGCTCAATGCCCTGTCGGCAAACACCAGGACATCGGGATCCAGGCTCACCAGCGACTCGTTGGAGAATGGTTTGTATCCGGTATGGGTCGCCAGATTGTGGCCGCCGGCCCGTTGCAGCAGCCAATCGGCAGCGGTGTCCTTGCCGGCAATCAGCGGTTTGCCACCTGCATGACCGAGCAACATCAGAACGCCGGGCGATGGTTTCGTCAGCTGTGCACGGGTCACCCGGACTTTCTGTTGCTCAAGGGCTTGTTGATAAGTGGCCAGCAATTGACTAGCCCGGTCTTCCGCGCCGAGTAACTTGCCCAAACGCTGGAGGTTATTCTGCAGCGTGGAGAGGTCCGGTTGCGCCGAGAATAATTCGACCTGCACACCCGCACTGCGTACCTGCGACAGCACCGGCGGCGGCCCCATTTCCTCTGTGCCGACCAATATCTGCGGGCGCAAACTCAAGATGCCCTCCGCCGAAAGCTGGCGTTGATAGCCGATACTGGGCAGTGCCTTGAGGGTTTCAGGATGTTGACTGGTGGTATCGACCCCCACCAATTTCGACTCACCGCCCAACTCAGTCACCCACTCGGACAGCGCTCCCCCCGCACTGACCCAGCGCTGGGGCAACTCGTTGGCAGTCACGTGACAGCAAATGAAGAATCCGACGCAGAGTGCAGCAACACGGGTAGTCAGACGCATGAAGAGCTTCCTTTTAGGGTTTCCCGGGCACTGAATCGACAAGCCAAGTATCCTGCGCATCTGGCTGCCGCTAGGCCGGCTAGTCAGTCATTTGATAATCACTCGCATTTTTACGTCAAGCTCATACACATCCGGTCACCATTGCGGGACCTGAGGACCAACATGAAACTTCTGTGTGCCAGCGTTGAGCTGGCCGATGCCAGTAGCCGCGGCTTCGAGATCGATGGCCAGAAACTCTTTGCCGTGCGCCGGGGCGGCCAGGTTTATGTGTACATCAATCGCTGCCCGCACCGGGGCGTGGGCCTGGAGTGGACGCCTGACCAGTTTCTCGACCCCAGCAACAGCTTGATCCAGTGCGCCACCCACGGCGCGCTGTTCTTGATCGAGGATGGCGAATGTGTGTCCGGCCCTTGCGCGGGCCAATCGCTGACCCGCGTTACCTGCCGTGAGGATAGCCAAGGGATCTGGGTCAGCCTTTAATCGCCCAACAGCACCTCCAGCCGTCGATCCACCACCATTTCTTCATGGGTCAGGCTCACGCCATAAGCCAGGACTTCAACACCACAAGCCACAGCCTCACGTAACGCCGCCGCGTAGACCGGGTCGATTTCTTGTGCCGGGCGCACGGCGTCGATCCCGGTCAGGTTGACACAATACAGTTGCACCGCACGAATCCCGTCTCGAGCCAAGTGGGCAAGCTCCCGAAGGTGTTTGGCCCCGCGCTGGGTCACGGCATCAGGGAACGCGGCAATGGCGATGCCGCCGAAACCCAGGGTGACGCTTTTCACCTCTACATAGGCCGGCCCTTCGGGGTAGTCGAGACGGAAATCGATCCGGCTCTTTTCCTGACCATAGGCCACTTCGCGCTTGAGCTCGGTAAAACCGTTCAGTTCCGTGATAACACCCGCCCGCAGCGCTTCTTCGATCAAGCCATTGGCCCGACCGGTATTCACGCAAAAATGCCTCCCATGTGGCGTCTCACCAATTTCCCAGGTACCCGGCAATTTGCGTTTGGGGTCATTGGAGCGGCTGAACCAGACTTGCCCGCCTTCGACCTGACAATTGAGCATCGAGCCGGTGTTTGGGCAATGAATAGTCAGCAACTCGCCGCTAACGGTCTCGATATCGGCAAGAAAGCGCTTGTAACGACGTATCAGCCGACCTTCTTCGAGAGGAGGATGAAAGCGCATCAGCCTTGCCAACTCCGCAGACCACGAGCAATCCGATCCACCGCTTCCTCCAGGCGTTCCAGGCTTTGGGTATAAGCAAACCGCACATGGTGCCCCGCTTGATAGCGACCGAAATCCAGCCCTGGGGTAAACGCTACGTGTTCGGTTTCGAGGAAATGGCGGCAGAATGCGAAGGCATCACCGCCGAACTTGCTGATATCAGCGTACAAATAGAAGGCACCTTCCGGCTCGACGGCAATCCCGAAGCCTAACTCACGCAGCGCTGGCAACAGGAAATCCCGACGCCGCCCGAATTCGGCACGACGCTCTTCGAGAATGCTGATGGTCGCCGGCTCGAAGCAGGCCAATGCGGCGTGTTGAGCCATGCTTGGGGCGCTGATGTACAGGTTCTGCGCAAGCTTCTCCAACTCGCCGACCGCGGCTTCTGGCGCGACCAGCCAACCCAGGCGCCAGCCGGTCATGCCGAAATACTTCGAAAAACTATTAAGCACGAAGGCACTGTCGTCGACTTCCAGCACACTGGCGGCATCGGTGCCATAGGTCAGGCCATGGTAGATCTCGTCCACCACCAGGTGACCATGGCGCTCCTTGATCGCGCGAGACAGCCCGGCCAGCTCATCGCGGGTCAGTATTGTCCCGGTCGGATTGGCCGGTGACGCAACCAGCGCGCCGACGCTGTCATGATCCCAATGTCGCTCGATCAAGCCGGGCGTCAATTGATAACGCACATCCGGGCCGACCGGCACCAATTGCGCCGCGCCTTCGACCAATCGCAAAAAGTGTCGGTTGCACGGGTATCCCGGGTCTGCCAGCAGCCAATGCTTGCCCGGATCGACCAGCAAGGCACTGGCCAGCAACAGGGCACCGGACCCCCCGGGCGTTATGAGAATGCGGCGCGGGTCGATGTTCAGCCCGTAACGCTGTTGATAAAAGCCCGAAATGGCCTCACGCAGTTCAGGAATGCCACGGGCCGCGGTGTAACGGGTCCGGCCTGCCTCCAGCGCGGCTTGCCCCGCACGAATGATCGGCTCGGCGGTAGTGAAGTCCGGCTCGCCGATTTCCAGGTGGATGACATCGTGGCCGGCGGCCTGCAATTCATTGGCCCGTGCGAGCAACGCCATGACATGAAAAGGTTCGATCGCGCGACTGCGAGCACTGTAGGGCTGAGCCATTGGCCTTCCTTCAACGAAGAAAAGAATCGATTCTACCCAAGCGCAGGAACGAGCGAGAACCTAAAGCGGTCAGAGGCGTTATGGCCCAGACCCAAAACGACTCAAGCGAGCGCCCAAGGTTTGACTAAAATCAATATTTGAGCAGCGCTCCAGACCCACCAGACAGCGCTTTGCCAGCATTTGCAAGCGCCACAGGCCGCGGGCTCGACATCCGGGAGTAGCGCGGTCTGATTTGATCTGGTAAGTTCGCCCGCTTGCAGCCGCAGGGCCGGCAGGTGTCGGTGATGGAGCAATCCTGCGCAGATGGATTACAAGAGTAGAGGCGGTCTATTTCATGTCCACCCAAGCAAAGCAACAG
>NZ_RCNW01000418.1:0-30199 GCF_004307605.1 Pseudomonas sp. Sample_24 | reverse complement strand
AAGGGACGCGGAGCGTCCCGGGCTGCGTTCCCACGCGGAGCGTGGGAACGATCCAAAAAGTGGCGGGGTGGGTGCGTTCGCGCATGTGAGATGAAACCAGATCGTTCCCACGCTCTGCGTGGGAATGCCTCAACAGACGCTCTGCGTTCGGCTGTTGAAGGGACGCGGAGCGTCCCGGGCTGCGTTCCCACGCGGAGCGTGGGAACGATCCATAAAAAAATGCCCGCATCTCACGATGCGGGCATTTTCAGGTCAGCTCAACAGCTCAGAAGTCGTACTTCGCCGTGAGTTGGAAATTGCGCGGCTCGCCGTAGAAGGTGGTGCCGAAGTTGCCCAGGCCCGTCAGGTACTTCTTGTCGAAGACGTTGTAGGCGTTGGCGGTGAAGCTCAGGTGTTCGTCGTACTGATAACGGGTCATCAGGTCCACGAGGGTGTAGCCGCCTTGCTTGAGATTGACGCTGGCGCCTTGACCACTGCCATCCACATTCGGGTTGAAGGTCTGGCCGTAAAACGCACTTTGCCAGCTCACGCCACCGCCGACGGTGACCTGGTCCAGGGCGCCAGGCAGACGGTAAGTGGTGAACGTGCGCACGACGTGTTCCGGTTTGGTGGTCGCCAGCGGGAAGCCGAAGATGCGTTGTTCTTCCTTGTCGCGGGAACGGGCGTAGGTGTAACCAGCCGACACGTTCCAGCCTTCGGCCAGTTCACCGGCCATTTCCAGTTCCACACCTTTGGTGGTGGCGCCGTTGGTTGGCTTGTAGACGTCCTGCCCGGTGGCGGTGTCGGTGGTGACGTACTGGGCGACGTTGTCCTGTTCGATGCGGAAGAAGGCCAGGCTGGCGTTCAGCTTGCCTTCGAAGTAGGCCGCTTTCAGGCCGGTTTCATAGCTGTTGCCTTCCACCGGATCCAGGGTCTTGCCGCTGGCGTCCTTGTAAATCTGCGGCTGGTAGATGTTGGTGTAGCTGGCATACACCGAGTAGGTATCGTCGAGGTCATAGACGACGCCGGCGTAGGGCGTGACGACACCGTGTTCCTTATAGCTGGCATGCGTATCGCCCAGACCGGCGCCAGGGTAGTAGGTGTAATCCTCGTTGTACTTGAAGGTGCTGACGCGGCCGCCAAGGATGAACGACAGGTCGTCGGTCGGTCGCAGGCGTGTGGCCAGGTACGCGCCGTTCTGGCTCTGGGTGCGCTCGTACTTGCCGTTTTTCGGGAACTCCGGTTTGGCGATGTGGCCCTTCCAGTCGAAGATATCGCCCGGCACCAAGCCGAATTCGCTGCTGTCGTAAGTCGAACCGGTCTGCCGGGAATGGGAGGTCATGAAACCCGCCACCAGTTCATGTTCGCGACCACCCAGGCTGAACGGACCGGAAACATTGACGTCCGCGGTGTTCTGCACGCGATGACCTTCCCAGCGACCCCAGTAGAAGAACATGCCTTCGCCGGTGGCACGATCCGGGTTGCCGCCGCTGGCGGACGCCAGTTGGGTGTCGTGATCGGTGGTCTTCTGATCGAGGGTGACCTTGAGATTCCAGTCGTTGGCCAGCGCTTGTTCCAGGGAGGCGAAGTAAGTGGTGCTGTCGAAATCACGACGGCTCCAGTCAGACCCCGGGTTGAAACTGCGGGAGAAATCGGTACGGCCGCCATCGGTGTAGAACGGTGAGTTACCGGTCCAGGAACTGCCGCGCGGGGTAGCGCTGGATTTGTCGACGCCCAATGTCAGCAGGGTATCGTCGGTCAGGTCGGCTTCGAGGATGCCGTAGTACAGGTCTTTCTTCTGGCTGTAGTGGTCGATGTACGAATCTTTGTCCTGCAGGGCGCCAACGAAGCGACCGCGCACGCTGCCGGAGTCGTTGAGCGAGCCGGAGATGTCGCCTTCGGTGCGGTAGTTGTCCCACGAGCCGACGGTGCCGCTGACCGAAGCCTTGAACTCCTTGGTCGGTTTCTTGCGCACCAGGTTGACGGTGGCGGCAGGGTCGCCGGCGCCGGTCATCAGGCCGGTCGCGCCTTTGATGATTTCGACACGGTCAAGGCTGGCCGAGTCGTCGCTGTTGTTCGGGTTTTCGCCGTAGACACCGTCGTAAGGAATGTTGACGCCATCGTATTGGAAGTTGGTGATGGCAAAGCCACGGGTGGAAAACTCGGTGCGGTCACTGTCGTACTTTTGCATGGTGACGCCAGGCGTATTGCGCAGCACATCACTCACGCTCTTGGAGCCTTGGTCATCCATTTGCTGACGGGTTACCACGGTCACCGATTGCGGCGTTTCGCGAATGGTCAGCGGCAGTTTGGTGGCGGTGGTGGTAGCGCCGGTGGTGTAGGAACCGGTGCCTTCGGTGGTCAGGCCCAGGGCCTGGCCGGAGATGGTGGTCGCGCCCAGTTGCAGGCTCGAAGAGCCGCCGGACATCAGCGTCACACTGTTGCCGTTGATCTGGAACGAGATGCCGGTGCCTTTGAGCAATTCGGCCAGCGCCTCGGAAGGTTCGAGCGAACCGGATACCGCACGGGATTTCAGACCGGCCACCTGGTCCGGGCTGTAGAGGATTTGCAGGTTGGTCTGCATGCCCAGTTGAGTCAGCGCGCTGGACAGCGGTTGCACAGGAATACTCACTTTTACAGGTGCAGCATTGGCCATCGAGCTCCCCAGCAAGGTGGCGGTCAGCAGTACGCTGGTCAGCAAGGTTCGATGCAAGGTCGGCCGCTGTACGGCCAGCGCGAGAGGTGTGCGGCATGGAAGGGATCGCATTACTGCCTGTGCTCCTGAAAGTGTCGTGCAGAGTTTTTGTTAATGGGAATTATTATTAAGACGGGGCGTGAGTGCGAAACCGGAAAAATAATTTTTTCATTTTTGAAACCTGCACAAAAACCTGCGGGAGCGGGCTTGCCCGCGATAGGGCCATCACCTTCAACATGGATGTCTATTGACCCACCGCTATCGCGGGCAAGCCCGCTCCCACAGGTTCTGCGCAAGGTCTTGAAATGGGTGATCAGGCTGGGGTCAATTCGCTCACGACCCGGCCGCTTTCCATGCGCACCAGTTGGTCGGCGACGTCGAAATAACGGTCATCGTGGGAGATCACGATGATGGTCTTGCCCAGGCGTTTGAGGTCCGGCAGCAGTTCGGTGTAGAAAATCCGGCGAAAGGTCGGGTCCTGGTCCGCCGCCCATTCGTCGAACACCAGAACCGGCCGTTCTTCCAGCCAGGCATTGACCAGCGCCAGACGCTTGCGCTGGCCGGTGGAAAGGTCGGTGGTGGTGAAGTTGCCGTCCTTGACGCTGACCTTGTGCGCGATTTCCAGGCGTTGCAGGTACTTGTTGGCATCTTCCGGGATGTGCGTGTCGCCCTGGACCACGTCGTCGAACAGGTAGTAGTCGGCAAAAATGGTGGTGAACAACTGGCGATAGTCGTCGCGGTTCTGTGCATCGATGGCCTCGCCGTTGACGCGGATCTGCCCTTGTTGCGGGGTGTACAGGCCCAGCAGCAACTTGATCAGCGTGGTCTTGCCGCAGCCGTTTTCGCCGACGATGAAAGTGATGTCGCCCTGTTTGATGGTCAAGTTGACCGGACCCAACTGGAACGGTGTGGCACCGTCCACCGACGGGAAGGTGTAGCGCACGTCCGCCAGTTGCAGTTGGTGCACGGCGGGTTTGACGCCGCCCTGATCGCTGAGCAACAGGTGCGGCTCAGGGGTGGAAAACTGTTCGGACAATTGAGCGATGCGGCGAAAGGCAATCTGCGCGCGGCTGACGATCGGCAAGGTACTGATCAGGTGTTCCAGCGGGCCTTTCATGTACAGCAGCACCAGCACGAAGCCGCTCATCACGGTCTTGTCGGCGCTCGGCCAGAAGGTTTGCAGCGCCAGGGCCAGGCCGATGACCACGAAGAACAGCATCGAGCCGAAGGTCTTGGCAATGACGAAAGTATTGATCGAGCGCACTTGGGTGTTGCAGATGAATTCGGCGGTGCCCTTGATGCCCGAAGTGAACATGCGCTGGCGGCGTGGGCGGTGAATCCGCAGTTCCTTGGCACCTTCGGCGATGGCGTTGTAGTGCTTCTGCAACTCGTCTTCGGCATCGCGGGCAGCCATGAAGCCCTGTACGCCTTTGCTCTGGGCATAGGCTTGGATCGCCGTGCCGATCAGGATCGCGGCCAGCATGATCAGGAACATCGGCCATGACAGGATTGCCAGGTAGCCCATGCAACCGAGGGTCACGGTGACGGAAATCGCCAGCGGCGCGAAGGCGAAGGCGAAATCACTGATGGTGTCGACGTCGTGGGTCAACACCGGGATCAGTCGATGGCTGCGGTAGCGTTCGATCTGTTCGATCGGTGCCGACAGGACTTTCTCACCCAACTGTTTGCGCAGCTTGGCGATGATGTGCTGGCCGACATAGTTGGTGCCGATGTCGGAGCAGATCGAACTGGCCAGCGCCAACAGACACAGGCCGGCGAACAGCGCCACCACGCCCTGGGTCAGGCCGTCCGAGTGCAATGCGTTGTTGATGGTCGCCAGCAACACCGTGACGCTCAGGCCGCCGACCATGCCCAGGAAAATGGACGCGGCGACGATCAGTCGAAAGGGTTTGAGCAGGGCGAACAATTCGCCGATGGCGCCGCGAGTGGGCTGGGTCATGGAAGACTGTTCCTTGGGTCGTAAGGCAGATACCCAGTAGAACGTCTGGTCGAGGGGTTAATTTAGCGTCGGTTGACTGGTGGTGACCGTCGCTCGAATGAATGAAGGTGACGCGGAGCGTCACGGGATGCATTCCCACGCGGAGCGTGGGAACGATCAATCAACCCTGTGGGAGCCAGCCTGCTGGCGATGGCGGACGGTCAGTCGACATCTCTGCTGACTGACAAGTCGTCATCGCCAGCAGGCTGGCTCCCACAGGGGGAACGTGGTGTGCCTTAGAGCTGGCGCACTACGCGAAAGCCTATCCAGTCCCCGCGTTCCTGTGGGTATTGGCTGTTGCGGTTGCCGGAGCGGGAGAACACCGGCGCTTCACCCCAGTCATTGCCGCGGATGCGCACGGCTTCGCAGTTGGCTTCCAGCCAGGCACTGCCGTCGGTGGGGGCGCCGACGTAGTTCGGATGTTCGCAATCCTCGACCCATTCGTAGACGTTGCCATGCATGTCGTACATGCCGAAGGCGTTAGGCGGGTAGCTGCCGACCGGTGAGCTGTAGCTGTAGCCGTCAGCCGGGCCGTAGGTGTTGGCGTGCCTGGCGATGCTGTATTGCTTGCCTTCATCGAACGGGAAGGGGAACGGACCCTTGGTACCGCCGCGTGCCGCGTATTCGCGCTGGGCTTCGCTGACCATGCTGTACTTCTGCCCGGTTTTCTTCGACAGCCAGGCGACGTAGTTTTTAACGTCATCGAAGTTCATGCACACCGCTGGCTGGCGCGGGGTCTGTGGATAACGCGGCTTGCTGGCGATGCACTCGCGACCGGGGCGGGTATCGCCGTTGGCGATGGTCACACCGCTTTCCTTGACGTAGCTGTCCCACTCGCCTGCGGTGATCTGGAAGCGGCTCATGGCGAACGGCCTGGCGAACGTCACGTCATGCATCGGCCCTTCATCGGGCTCGCGGCCGACTTCGTCATCGGGGGTGCCCATGGTGAAGGTGCCGGCGGGCAAAACCACCATTTCCGGGCAATCGCGGCAGTCCTTGAATACCTTGCCCGGTTGCGGTGGTGTGGCGGCGTGGACGGCGGCAGGCAGCAGGCCGGCCATGATGGCGGCCAGGGCGAGGGCCTTGAATGGCAGCAGATCACTGTTCATGTGTCATCTCGATAAAAAGGTGAGAGTCGAATCTGTAGGAGCCAGGCTTGTCGGCGAAGGCGATGTGATGGACGCCTTCGCCGGCAAGCCTGGCCCCTACGAAAATCAGGCGTCAGGCGATTTTGTTGAGTAGGGCCATGAAACGGTCGATTTCGCTTTCGCTATTGAGCAGACCCGGGGCAATACGGATCACCGGGCCGACGTCGCGGTCGACCGAGTCGCAGACCACGCGGTTTTGCATCAGTGCGTTGGCGATCTTTTCGCAATCCTGCTGCTTGACCCTGAAGAATGTGAAACCGGCCGACAGCTGCGGACTCTGCGGGGTAACCAGCTCGATCCGCGGCTGTTCCAGCAGCCGCAGCTTGGCGTAGGTGTTGAGTTCATGAATGCGCGTCTGGACGTCGGCCTTGCCCAGGTCCAGGTGCAGTTTGAACGCTTCGTCCGCCGCCCAGCGATGTTCGAAACTGTGATAGCCGCCGGGGGTCATGATGGTTGCGAAATCGGTGGCTTCGCCGAAGGTCGGAATGATCGGCGTGACGTCCTTGACCTCGGCCGAGCGCGCGCAAACGATCCCGGTGCCACGGGGGCCGAACATCCATTTGTGGGTGCCGGCGATGAAGAAATCGCAGTGCATGTCGGGGAAGTCGAGATTTTCGACACCGAAGCCGTGGACGCCGTCGACCACGTACAGCAGGCGGTCCTTTTCTTCGCGCTGGCGGTTCAGCTCTTCGACGAGCTTGCCGATTTCACCGATCGGCAATTTCACGCCGCTGCCCGATTGCACCCAGGTCATGCCCAGCACGCGGGTTTCGGGGCGAATGCCTTTGGCGATCGAGTCGAGCACTTCGTCCACGGAAATGTCGTGGCTGTTTGCGAACAGCTTGAGTTTGCGCACCTTCGTGCCCTGGCGTTGCTGGCGAAATTCCAGGGTGTAGTGGGTCGAGTAATGCTCGTGTTCGCTGACCAGGATTTCCTGGTCCGGGCGCACATGAATACCGCCGTAGATCATCGCCAGGCCTTCGGTGGTGCTGCCGGTCAGTGCGATCTGTTCAGGCGTGGCATTGAGGTAACGGCCAGCCCAGACCCGCACGTTGTGCTCGCGTTTTTCGGTTTCCTGCAGGTCCCAGTCCATGGCGCGGCCGGGGTTGCGGTCGATGCTGGCGCGGTGCATGTCGATGGCGTTGCGCACCGGCGTCGGGTGCGAGGTCACCAGGAAGTTGGCGAAGTGCAAGTAGTCCGGGTCTTGATTGAACAGCTGGCGCAGTTGCGCCCATTTGCCCTTGGCCAGGGGTTGCGATGGCTGCTGTGGATTGCCGGCCAGCGCCGGCAGATTCACGCCGGCAGACAGCGGCAGGCCGGCGGCGAGAATACCGGCCTGCTTGAGGAATGAACGACGGTTGGTCATGGCTTCGGCTTCGCTTGGCAAATGTGGCATCAGTTTTTGGCGACGGGTCTGGAGGATTTCTCGACCTGATCCCAGACCCGCAGAAAATTGCCGCCCCAGAGCTTGGCGATGTCGGCTTCGCCGTAGCCGCGGCTGATCAGCTCGGCGGTGACGTTGCGCGCCTCGCTGACATCCTTCCAGCCATCGAGGCCGCCGCCATCGTTGAAGTCGGAGCTGATGCCCACGTGGTCGATACCGATTTTCTTCACCGCGTAATCAATCGCATCGCCGTAATCCTTGAGCGTGGCCTTCGGTTCTTCGTCGACGATGGCGTAGAGCTGGCTGGCGTATTCGCCAAAGCGTTGCTCGGACCAGACCGTGATGACCGGATCCCCCGGTATCAGCGCCATCTCCAGACCTTGCAGCGGTTGCAGGTCGAAGCGCGCACGCAGGGCGTTGAGCTTGGCCTGCGTGGCCTGGCTCAGCGGGCGGATGTAGGTCGGGAAACCGACAATCTGCACCACGCCCCCGCTGTCCTTGATCAACTGCATTTCGTGGTCGCTGAGGTTACGCGGAATATCCACCAGCCCGCGGGGCGCCGAATGCGAGGCGACCATTGGCGTGCGGCTCAACCGGGCGACTTGTTCCAGGGCTTTGGTCGACATCTGCGACACGTCGATGATCACGCCCAAATCATTGAGACGGTGCACGGCTTGTTTGCCGAGGTCCGAAAGCCCGCCGAGGGCGTCCCGCGAATCATTGAAGAACGGCAATGGCCGCGACGAATCGGCCCAGGCGTTATTGCCCACGTAGCTGAAGCCGAACATGCGCATGCCGCGCGCGGCCCATTTGTCCAGGGCATTGAGGTCGTTGCCCAGCGGGTAGGCGTTGAGCATGCTCATGAAGATCGCGAACTTGCCTTCGCCATGCAGGCGACGGAAATCATCAGGGGTGTAGGCGATGGCCACCTGATTGGGGAAGTCACGCACCAGCGTGGTGATGATCTTGTAGCGGGTTTCCTGTTCGAAGCGTGCTTCTTCGATGAAACCGGCGGTGGGGCGATGGGGTGCGTTGGGGCCGTTCCAGATTTCCGGCCAGCCGAAGATGGTCAGCGCGGCTCCGGACAGGCGACCGCGAGCGGTTTTCACCAGGTCGAACTGGCCGCTGCCGTCCTTGTCGGCTTCGTTGCCGGCAGTGCCGAAGTCCATCGGCACGGTGATGTGGCTGTCGAACGAGAGCAGGCGTTCGTGCAATTCATCGGCCTGCTTCATCACTTTGACCGGGTAACCGGGATTGTCCTTGAACCAATAATCCCAAGCCGCGAAGCCGGCACCTGCGCTGATCGCCAGGGCCAATGGCAGGCCGATGTAAAGAGCCTTTTTCGAACGTGGTTTTGTCATTGCCGTCTCAGTCAGGTTCGCCGCGGGGGGCTTTGCTATCTGGGAGGAACGAGTGGGCAGCTGAAGAATTTAGGTGATTGCACTGGCCTCATCGCTGGCAAGCCAGCTCCCACAATGGACGGTGGTGTTCACATAATCCCATCCAAACTCGATACCTGTGGGAGCTGGCTTGCCAGCGATGCTTTTAAATTTCGCAGGGCAACAAACGTTCTAGCTTGGATAAAGCCTGCTTCATGGCTGACACAGGTAGGGCAATGACGATTTCTCGACGATGGTTCATGGCGGGCCTGGCGCTGACCGGCGCTGCCGTGCCTGCGGCTTTTTATGGGCATCGCCAATGGACGAAACCGGACCCGACAATCACGCCGGGTGAAGCTTCATTCGATGTCGCGGATGTCGCCGGCCAGCGCTTGGCGGACACCCTGCGCGGAGTCTGGCAGATTCGTTTCGAAGGCCGTGACGCAGGTCTTGAAGGTTTGCCGCGCGAAGGGCTGGAAGTGTTTCTCGACATCGGTCACAAGGGCCGTGGCCTGATCGGTTTTCTCGACACCGCCGCACGATTGCGCTCCAGCGAACAACCCCGCTACCGGGTGCTCGGTGATCTGGCCAGTGCCAAACCGGCGCAGTTGAGCTGGCGACTGGTGAGCGCGACGGGAAGCTGCGATTACGAATTCAGCATGGCGCTCGATGAGGTCTGGGCCGGGTTCGGCAATGCCGGCAGCGGCTCACTCAGTGGTCGCGTGCTGGATCTGGATCGACCCTTGATGCTGACGGCGCAGGACAACCGTTTTGTTGCCGTGAAAAAAGTCTTCCCCGAAGCCCGGGAGCGCACCGGTTTGAACCCGCCGCTATTGGCGTGGCTGACGTCCCAGGAGCATCGCCTGTTTCACCAGCTCTGGCATGCGTCCCGGGACAAGTGGCATACCTTGCCCGAAGACAAGCGCAATGCCTTGCGCGGTATTGGCTGGCAACCCGGCCCGCGGGACCAGGAGCGAGATGCCCGTGGCAAACGCAAGGATCGCAACGGCTCGGGCGTGGATTTTTTCTTCATGCACCGGCACATGCTCGGCACCGCACGTTCGATGCAGGATTTGCCATCGTGGACGCATTTTCCGCTGCCGCAGCCCGAACTGGCCCGGGACCGCATCGGCTTCGCCAACTATTTCGACAATCACGACGGCACCGCACTGCCGCCGACCTGGCTGGCCGAGGACGATGACGAGTACTCGCAGTGGGTCAGCGATATCAAGACTGCCGAGACCTACCACAGCAATTTCCAGGTTTGGGAATCGCAGTACCGCGATCCGCGTTATCTGTCGAAGTTGACGCTGGGGCAGTTCGGCTCGGAGGTGGAGTTGGGTCTGCACGACTGGCTGCACATGCGCTGGGCCTCGGTGCCGCGTGACCCGTCCAACGGTCAGCCGGTGCCGTTCGCCCGGGATCCGGCGGACTTCTCGGCGCGTTGGTATGCGCCGGAAAACGATTTTCTCGGTGATCCGTTTTCCTCTCACGTGAATCCGGTGTTCTGGCATTTCCATGGCTGGATCGATGATCGCCTGGAAGACTGGTTCCGCGCCCATGAGCGCTTTCATCCGGGGCAGGTCAGCCGGCTTGAGGTCAACGGCGTGCCGTGGTTCGCACCGGGGCGCTGGGTCGAGATCGCCGACCCGTGGCTCGGTCCGCAAACCCATGGTTGCAGCACCACGCCCGGCTTGCAGGCGGGCAAGTCAGTGGAAATGGACCCGGAAACCATGAAGCTGGCGCTGCGGATTACCTTTGGCGAGGATGAAAAGAAACTCGAAGACCTGTTTCGCAAAGTGCCGCAACGACCTTGGTATGCGCGGCATTTAAAGGCCAAACAAAGTCAGGCCTGAGCACCGCAGTGATCGTTCCCACGCTCCGCGTGGGAATGCAGCCCGGGACGCTCTGCGTCCCATCCAGAGCCGAACGCGGAGCGTCCGTGGAGGCATTCCCACGCAGAGCGTGGGAACGATCAACACCACCACTACAAAGCCTGCCACCCACCCCCAAGCGCCTTGTACAGCGCAATACTCGCCTGCATCCGCGACAGCCGCAGTTGCACATTCAAGTCCTGCGCCGCATACAGCGTGCGCTGGGTTTCCAGCACGGTCAGTAAATCCTCGGCCCCCGCTTCATAGCGACTTTGCGCAAGGTTGAACGCGGTTTGCGCCTGTTGCAGTTCTTCACTTTGCCACTGCCGTTGTTCGTCCAGCCCGCGAATGCTGTTCAGCGCTTTTTCCACGTCGGCGAAACCATTGATGATTGCGCCACGATAGGTTTCCAGCAGCTCTTGCTGTCGCGCTGTGGCCTTGTCGCGTTCGGCGCCGAGGCGGCCATTGTTGAACACCGGCGAGAGCAAACCGGCGGTGAGGTTGTAGAAGGGACTGCGCAGAATGTCTGCGGCACGATCGGCGCCGGAGCCGATTTCCGCGCTCAGGGTCACGGTCGGCAACATGGCGGCGCGGGCTACGGTGACGTCGGCCTGGGCGGCGGCCAGTTGTGCTTCGGCGCGGGCGATGTCCGGTCGACGGCTGAGTAATTGGCTGGGCACCCCGGCATCAATGGCTGGCCATGACAGTTGATCGAAGCGCTCCTGGCCCAAAGACAATGCCTGCACCGGACGGCCGAGCAGGGTGGCGAGGCTGATCTGCGCGTCCCTGACCTGCTGCTGCACCAGCGGCAACTGGCGTTGCTGCGCGGCCACCAGGCTTTTCTGCTGAGCCAGTTCCAGCGCCGTCGTCGAGCCCGCGTCAAAACGGGTCTGCACCAGTTTCAACACACTCTGCGCGTTGGCCAGATTCAACTCGGCAATGCGGCTTTGCTCTTGCAGCGACAAGGTCTGTGCGTAGCCGCTGGCCACGCCGCTCAGCAGCGTCAGCTCAACGGTCGCCTGATCGAATTCGCTGGCGCGCAGGGCAAATTGCGCACTGTCGCGGGAGGCACGCTGGCCGCCCCAGAAATCGACTTCGTAACTCGCGGTGAGATTGGCGTCGAAGTAATCCACAGCGTCATTACTGCTGTCGGCATCGAGTTGGCTGTAACCGCTGCCGCGCAGCAGTTTTTGCCGGTTGGCGTTGGCCCCGGCCTTGACTTCGGGCAACCGTGAACCACCAGCGACTACCGTTTCAGCCTGTGCCTGGCGCACTCGGGCGATGGCAGCGGCCAGGTCGTAACTGCCGACCCGGGCCTGTTCGATCAGCCGTCCCAGTTGCGGGCTGCCGAAGCGGTTCCACCATTGCTGATTGTCGTGAACGGCGCCGGCGGTGTGCGGCGATTGCCAGGCGGCGGGCGGCACAACGCCGCTGTCCGGGCGCTGGGCAGGGCTGCCGCAAGCGCTGAGCAACAAACACAGAGTCAACAGGCTGAGTGGCGGCTTCATCAATCGTTTATTCACTGGTAAGGGCCGTGACCGGGTCGAGTCGGGCAGCTTTGCGGGCCGGCATGAAGCCGAAGACAACACCGGTGACCAGGGCGCAGCCGAAGGCGCCCAGCACCGCTATCAGGGAGAAGGCGACCGCGACTTCGCTGAGGACCAGCACGCCACCGACGATCAACGCCAGGGCAACTCCGGCGAGCCCGCCGACGACCGACAGCATCACGGCTTCCGTCAGAAACTGGCGCAGGATATCCCGCTGCCGGGCGCCGGTGGCCATGCGAATACCGATCTCGCGAGTACGCTCACGCACGGTCATGAGCATGATGTTCATCACACCGATACCGCCCACCAGCAGCGAAATCGCGGCAATCGAACCGAGCATCAGCGACAGGGTGTTCTGCGTGCGCGCTTCGGCCTGGATCATCGCCGCGTTGTTGGTCAGTTCGAAATCCTTCTTGCCGTTGTGCAGGCGCAGCATCAATTGCTCGATGGCGCGTTCCGTTTCCTTGACCTTGCGCGCATCGGCGGCGGCAATCGCGATGTACTCCGGGTTGTGTGTGCCGAACAGGCGCACGCTGGCGGCGGAGTAGGGGATGGCGATGCGGTCGTCGCTGTCGGAGTCGCCGGAGCTGGCACCTTTTTCCGCCAGCACCCCGACCACCTGGAACGGCACGTTCTCGATCAGGATGTATTGGCCAATCGGGTTGGCCACATCCTTGAGCAGTTTAGTGCGGACCTTATGGCCGATCACCGCCACGGCTGCCGCGTTCTGTTCGTCGGCTTCGGTGAAGTAACTGCCTTCGACTACAGGCCAGTTGAAGATCGCGGGGAAGTTGGTGTCGTTGCCGCCGACGTAGCTCAAATGGTCGAGGTTGCCGAAGCGCACCCCGGCTTCCTGGCCGTTGACCGGCATGATGCGCATCACTTGCGGCAGGCTGGCCACGGCCTTGACTTCGTCGAGGGTGACGATGCCCAGCGGTGTACGCGGGTTGGGCGACGATCCGCTGAGGTAAATGATGTTGGAGCCGAACGCGCCCATCTGCGCCATGACCTGACGCTTGCTGCCTTCGCCCACGGCCAGCATCACCACCACCGAAGCGACGCCGATGATGATCCCGAGCAGGGTCAGCGCAGTACGGAACTTGTTGATCCACATCACCCGCCAGGCGGCCTGGACCGCGTCGACCAGTTCGCCTTTCCAGGCACCGGTAGCTTGGGCACCTTCGCTCAGGCGCTTACGCAAATCGACGGCTTGCAGTGCACCGGAGGTTGCCGACTGTTGCGCGGCGGGATTGTCACGGGCGCTGTCGCTGATGATCAGGCCATCGCGTATTTCAATGATGCGTTTGGCCCGGGCCGCCACTTCGCGATCGTGGGTGATCAGGATCACGACGTGGCCCTGGCTCGCCAGTTCGTCAAGCAGCGCCATGACTTCCTTGCCGCTGTGGCTGTCGAGGGCGCCGGTAGGTTCGTCGGCCAGGATGATGTGGCCGCCATTCATCAAGGCGCGGGCAATCGAAACCCGTTGCTGTTGCCCGCCCGAGAGTTGGTGCGGGCGGTTGCCTGTACGCGCGCCCAGGCCGAGGCGGTCGAGCAGGGCGGCGGCGCGGGCGTGGCGCTCGGCAGCCGGAATGCCAGCGTAGATGGCCGGCATCTCGACGTTTTCCTGGGCCGAGCCGGATGGAATCAGGTGGTAACCCTGAAACACGAAGCCGAACGCTTCGCGGCGCAGCCAGGCCAGTTCGTCACTGTCGAGCGCCGCGACATTTTCCCCGGCGAAGCGGTACTCGCCCGAGGTCGGCCGGTCGAGGCAGCCGAGGATGTTCATCAGCGTCGACTTGCCGGAACCGGACGCGCCGACAATCGCCACGAATTCCCCGGCATGGATCGACAGGTCAATGCCGCGCAACACGTGAACTTCAGGTGCGTCGCCACCGCCATAGGCCTTGCGGATGTCCTGCAGTTCGATCAGGGGCGTTTGCATTCAACCGCCACTCCCGTCGGCCGGGCCGATCAACAGGTGATCGCCTTCTTGCAGGCCGTCGAGAATCTGCACCCGCAGACGATCGCTGATGCCGGTGCGGACGTTGCGTTGTTCGATGCTGCCGTTTTTGGCAACCACTTGCGCGGTCTGGCTGCCGGCTTGTTTTCCTGCCTGCAGCGCCGCAATCGGCGCGGTGAGAACGTTTTGCGCCTGATCGGCGACAAAAAATACCTGGGTGGTCATTTCTGCCATCAACGCGTTGTCGGCGTTATCGACGTCGAGCAGTACGGTATACAGCACCACCCGAGCGCTGCCGCTTTTGCTTGAACTGGCGGGGCTGCCACCACCCTGACTGGTTTGGTCGAGAGGTTTTGGCGGCACCGGCAGAATCTGCCGCACGGTGCTTTTCCAGCGTCGGGCGCCACCGCTGAGGGTGGTGAACCAGGCCGTCATGCCGGGTTTGACATGGCCGATATCGGCTTCCGAGACTTCGGCCCAAACCGTCATCGGCGACAGTTTGGCGATGCGCAGAATCAACGGCGTCTGCTGCTGGGCATTGAGGGTCTGGCCCTCGCGGGCGTCGAGTGCGACTACGGTGCCGGACATCGGCGCGTAGATCCGGGTGTAGCCGAGTTCGGCCTGATCGCTGCGCAGGCTGGCCTGGGCCTGGCGAATCTGCGCCTGGAACATGTCGATGCGCGCTTGGGTGGCGCGCAGTTCGGCCTGGGCGGTCTGCACGTCTTCTTCGCGGGTGGCGCCACCGGCCTTGAGATACTGTTGACGCTGGAATTTTTGCCGGGCGAGTTCGTGCAGCGCACGCTGTTCTTCAAGCTGTGCCTTGAGGTTTTCGATGGAAAAACGTCCAGCGTCGAGTTTGGCCTGTTGCGTGGATGGATCGATTTCCACCAGCAACTGGCCTTCCTTGACGACATCTCCGACTTCCACATGGATCTTGTGGATTTGCCCGGACGCCTGCGCGCCGACATCGACATAACGCCGCGGTTGCAAGGTGCCTAGCGCGGTCACGCTGCTTTCGATATCGGCGCGGGTGACCTGCACCGTGACGAACTGGTCGCGGCCGGGAGGGATGATCTGCCAGGCGGCGACGGCGATAACGGGGATCAGACAGAGCGCAGCAAGCAGGGCGCGTCGGGCGGGACGGGGACGTTTCATGCAGGGTTCCGGCCAAAGGATTTCGGCCCGTCGTTCAGCGCGGGGGGCGGATAGAGACGGGTAGCTGTCCTGTAAACGAAGAAGCCATTGGGGAATTTAGCCTGGGACATATGGCGTGACAGCTGCCGCGTGCCTGGTTGATACAACCATCCTGTGGGAGCTGGCAAGCCAGCTCCCACAGGTATTGTGTAATTCGGAGGTTTCCACGGCCCGGCAACTATTTGTCAGCCAAGACAAAGCAATACTTTAAATCTATATGAGAATTACTATAAATTACGCAGCTCAATTGCCACTATCGTGCCATTGCCTGTTTTCTGGTCGATGAAGTGGCTCAAGACCGTCCCCGTGCCGGAGTCATGTTGGAAAACTACTATCGCGAGCTGGTGTGTTTCCTGAACGCCAAGCTCGGCAATCGCCAGGTTGCCGAAGATGTGGTGCATGACGCTTATCTGCGAGTCCTGGAGCGCTCCAGCGACGCGCCGATCGAGCAGCCGCGGGCGTTTCTTTATCGTACGGCGCTGAACCTGGTGATCGACGATCATCGGCGCAATGCACTGCGTCAGGTCGAGCCGCTGGATGTGCTGGACAACGAGGAGCGTTACTTCTCCCCGTCACCCCTCAACAGCCTCGATCACGGCCAGCGCCTGGACATGCTCCAGCGCGCGTTGGCGGAATTGCCTCGGTTGTGTCGCGAGAGTTTTCTGCTGCGCAAGATCGAAGGCCTGTCACATCCGCAAATCGCCGAGCAGTTGGGTATTTCCAGGGCCATGGTCGAAAAGCACATCGTCAATGCGATGAAACATTGCCGGGTGCGCATGCAGCAATGGGATGCGCACTGATCGGCGTCCTTTGATGCCTTGCGGTTAAATTTTATTTCACTGTCCTCGTTCCTACTCAACAGACGACCTACTGTCCTGCTCCAGGCCGGTCAGGTCACTTAGGCTCTCCTTGCCCCGTCGCCCCGGGGTTCATCCAGAGGACACTGGAAATGACACAGGCAATTGCATCGCCCATCGTTCACGACCTGATCGGCGTCGGCTTCGGCCCTTCGAACCTGGCGCTGGCCATCGCTCTGCAAGAGCGCGGTCCGATCCAGGGCGAACTGGATGTGCTGTTTCTCGACAAACAGGCGAACTACAGCTGGCACGGCAACACGCTGTCGACCCAGAGCGAGTTGCAGATTTCCTTCCTCAAGGACCTGGTGACCTTGCGCAACCCGACCAGCCCTTATTCGTTCGTCAATTACCTCAAGGCCCACGGGCGCCTGGTCGACTTCATCAACCTGGGCACCTTTTATCCATGCCGCATGGAGTACAACGACTACCTTCGCTGGGTTGCCGCGCAATTCGAGCGTCAGAGCCGCTACGGCGAAGAAGTGCTGACCATCGAGCCGGTGCTGCACAACCAGCAGGTTGAAGCGCTACGCGTGATTTCCCGTGATTCGACGGGCCATCAACATGTGCGCACCGCGCGTGCCGTGGTGGTCAGCGCCGGTGGCACGCCGCGTATTCCCGAAGCGTTCAAGGCACTGAAAGAGGATGGCCGGGTGTTCCATCATTCGCAGTATCTGGCGCAAATGGCCAGGCAGCCGTGCGTGAACAACCAGCCGATGAGCATCGCGATCATCGGTGGTGGGCAGAGTGCGGCGGAAGCGTTCATCGATCTCAACGACAGCTTTCCTTCGGTGCAGGTCGACATGATTCTGCGCGGCTCGGCGCTCAAGCCAGCCGACGACAGCCCATTCGTCAACGAAGTCTTCTCGCCGGAGTTCACCGACCTGGTATTCCACCAGCAGAGCAGCGAGCGTGAGCGTCTGGTCAACGAGTACCACAACACCAACTACTCGGTCGTGGACATCGACCTGATCGAACGCATCTACGGCATTTTCTATCGCCAGAAAGTCTCGGGCATTGCCCGTCACGCGTTCCGCACCCTGACCACCATCGAGACAGCCACCGCCACTGAGCGCGGTATCGAACTGGCTGTGCGCAACAATGCCACCGGCGAAGTCACGGCTCGCCATTACGATGCGGTAGTGCTGGCCACCGGATACGAGCGGCAGATGCACCGAAAACTGCTGGCACCGCTGCAAGCGTATCTGGGTGATTTCGAGGTGGACCGCAATTACAAGCTGATCACCGACGAACGCTGCAAGGCGGGCATTTATATGCAGGGCTTCTGCCAGGCCAGCCATGGCTTGAGCGACACGTTGCTGTCGATCCTGCCGATCCGCGCCGATGAAATCGCTGGCTCACTGTATGACCATGGTAAGCATCGCGGGCATGCCAGTTCGGTGGAGGATCTGTTATTGGCGACTGCCAGCTAAAGATTTGCCGGCTGCACAAGCGTTATCGCGGGCCCGTTCCCACAGTTCGATCTTTCATCACACATCTTTGTGTCCACTGAAGATCCCTGCGTGAGCGGGCTTGCCTGCGATTGCGCTCTGATAAACCGAACCGGTGCATTGGTATTTGGGAAAAGTCCTACAGAAAGGCCTTCGGGTCTTCCGTAGTCTTGCCACCTCAATAATCTGACCGGGGAGGCCACGTTGTTCAAAAAGTCCATACGCATCCTGATCGCGGATGAACAACACTTTAACCGGCTGAGAATCGAGCGCTGGTTCAACCAGCTCGGTTATTACCGGGTGGCCCCGGTGCAAGACATGGCAGAGCTGCTGGTTCTGGTGGAGTACGCCAGCGAGCCTTTCGATCTGTTGATCATCAACGCCGCAATGGGACACGGAAAACTCGACCTGCTGGATTTCTGCCTGGATAACCACCAGCTCGATCGCGTGATGATCTACGACGGCCAGCGCGCGCAACTGCCTGCAATCGCGCTCTGCGCGCAGCGCAAAGTCAGTGTTAGCCATGCCTTGTTGCCGGATCTCGCTTCGATCCAGCGGCTGATGGCCCTCGCGGATTCACGGCGACCGTCTGTCGGCACTGTCATTTCTGTCAGGTAGTTTCGCCTCGCTTTCCATGCAACAGTCCAGGCGCAGCCGCTGCGTCTGATTCGAGCCTTGCTCGAAGACTGTCAGCGCCCGTTTATCGTGTAATTGCCCAGGAGTTGCCATGAAGTCAGTGCTGATTGTGGACGATCATCCGGTGATTCGCGGCGCAGTAAAAATCGTCCTCAAGCTGGAAGGGTACAAACGCATCCACGAAGCCTCCACCGGTAATGAAGTCCTGCCGATGATCCGTGAACACCAACCGGAACTGGTGATACTGGACCTGAACCTGCCGTTTCTCGATGGGCTTGATGTGTTGGCTCGCATCAAGGCGGGCGAGGTGAATTGTCGCGTGGTGGTCTTTACCTCTCAGGAGCCGTCGTTTTATCAGGACCGCTGCATGCGCGCCGGAGCCGCTGCCTATGTCGCCAAGACCAACGACCTTGAGCACCTGCACAAGGCGGTGCACGCGGTGATGGGCGGATATACCTACTTCTCGCGGCTGCCCACAAGTTCAGTCTCGATGAGCACGTTGCAGCGCAGTGAAAAACAGATGATCGACAATCTGTCAGACCGGGAGTTGACGATTTTTCAGCATCTGGCCCGCGGAATGAGCAACAAGACCATCGCCGACATCATGCATTTGAGCCACAAGACCGTCAGCACCTACAAAACCCGTTTGATTGAAAAACTCAATGTGGATTCGTCGGTGCATCTGCGGGATCTTGCCCGGCGTAATCATCTGATCTGAGAGAACGCCATCGAACTTTCGCGCAGCTTTAGAAAACGTTTGTTGCTGGTGCTTTGTTTGTGGGCATCGAGTGTCTGTGCGCAACCGCAAACACTGACGCTGCTCGGGCGCTCCAGCGTGGAAGGAGGTAGCGTCCAACTGTCGGAAGCCGATGCACGCTGGCTGCAGCAAAAACGTCGATTGGTGCTGGCGGTGTCAGCACCCGACTATCCACCTTTCGACATCACCACCACGGGACATGCCCTGGAGGGGCTGACGGCAGACTATGCCGACCTGCTCAAACAGTTGTTGCAGACAGAGATTGAAGTTCACCGCTACGCCACACGCGCCGAGGCGGTGCAGGCCCTCAAGCAAGGAGCGGCCGACCTGCTGGGAACGGCCAACAGTTATGAGGCGCAAGACCCGCAGTTACAGATGTCCAGTACCTATGCCGTCGATCAACCGGTGTTGGTCACCCGTACCGACTCACCGCAAACGCTGGACCGGGCGCTGGCCGGCAAACGTCTGGCGATGTTGTATCACTACTTGCCGGAAGAGTACGTGCGGCAGTTCTATCCCGGGGCTCGGGTAGAGTTGTTTCCTTCGACGCTGGGCGCGGTGGGGGCCGTGGCGTTCGGGCAAGCGGATATCTACCTGGGTGATGCCATCAGTGCCCATTACCTGATCAGCAAGAACTACCTGAACAACGTTCGATTGGCGAAATTTTCCTCCATTGAACCGGGCCGGTTTGCGTTTGCCCTGGCCGGTGACAATCGCCGGTTATTGCGCATCGTCAACCAGGCATTGGCGGCGATCAGCGCCAATGAACAGATCAGCATCTTGCGCCGCTGGGGCGCAGGGGGGGCCACTGTTTCCGGCACCCAGCCATTGCAGCTAAGCGTGGTCGAGCAGCGCTGGCTCAAACAAAACCCGCGTTTGCGGGTGGCGATCAATGAAAACATGATGCCCATTTCATTTTTCGACAGTGAAGGCCGATTTCGCGGTATTGCTGCCGACGTTTTGGAAAAAGTCAGCCTGCGCACCGGTTTGAAGTTCGATATGCGACCGACCCAATCCGTCGCTGAAATGCTTGAGTGGATCAGGACCGGTCAGGTGGACCTTGTCGCGGGGATCAGCCCCAGTATTGAACGCGAAGCCCAATTGCTATTCACCCGTCCGTTCCTCACCAGTCCGAATGTGCTGGTCACCCGCGTGGAACCGGGCAGCCCCGCGACCCTCGATGACATGGCCGGCAAAACCCTTGCCGTTACCCAAGGCAACAGTGCTGGCGAATTCATCCGTCAGAATTTTCCGCAGATCCGGCTGGTCAACGCATCGTTGACGGCGGATGCGATGGAGAAGGTCGCGCAGGGCAGGGCCGATGGCGGTATCAATTCGTTGATCGGCGCCCGCTACATGATTTCGCGGCTGTATCGTGGGCGATTGCAAGTGACCAGCACCGTCGGCGTCGAACCTGCTCGCGGCACGCTGGCGACCAGTCGAAACGCGACAGAGTTGCATTCGATACTGGACAAGGCGTTGCTGAGCATTGCCCCCGAAGAAATCGACGAGATGACTCAGTATTGGCGCAATGACCTGATGCTCGAACAGAGTTACTGGTTGCGCCATCGCCAGCAAATTCTTCAGGCCTTTGCGGTCGCCGGCAGTTTGTTGTTGCTCGCTTTGGCCTGGATTGCCTGGCAGCGTCGGCAGATCCGTCAGCGCCAGCAATTGCTTGCCCAATTGCAAGACGCCAAGGAGGCGGCCGATGAGGCAAACCGGGCGAAGACCACGTTTCTGGCAACCATGAGCCATGAAATTCGTACGCCCATGAATGCCTTGATCGGCATGCTGGAACTGGCGCTGAAAAGGGCGGACGAGGGCGTGACCGACCGTGCGGCCATCGAGGTGGCGTCCAATGCCGGGCAACAGTTACTGGGGTTGATTGGCGACATTCTGGACATTGCGCGCATTGAGTCCGGTCATCTGTCGCTGACCCCGGAGCGGGCCAATCTGCAGGACCTGGTGCTCTCGGTGGGTCGGGTGTTTGAAGGCCTGGCGCAGCAAAAGAACCTGCGCTGGCGGGTCGAACTTGAGGAACACAGCGACCGCGATGTGCTGGTCGATCCCACGCGCTTCAAGCAGGTGTTGTCCAACCTGTTGAGCAACGCGATCAAATTCACCCAAGAAGGTGAGGTCAGCCTGACTCTGCGCACGGTGTCGACGTCATCCGATCGATTGGCGGTCAGCCTGCGTGTAGAAGACAGCGGCATCGGCATCAGCACCGCGGACCAGCAGCGATTGTTCAGCCCCTTCGTGCAGGCCGGCAATAGCCGGCAATCTGGCCGCCAGGGTTCCGGTCTTGGACTGGTGATCAGCCGCACGATATGCGAAATGATGGGCGGCCGATTACATCTCCACAGTGTGCTCGGAAGCGGTACGCAAGTGGACATCAACCTTGAGCTGATCGCGCTGCAACCGTTGCCGGCCATTGAAGTACACAAGCATGACGACCTGCCACCCACTCGAGCGCTGTTGATTCTGGTGGTTGACGATTATCCGGCGAATCGTTTGTTGCTTTCGCGGCAGTTGAGCTACCTGGGGCATCACGTGCTGTTGGCGGAAGATGGCCAGCAGGGTTTCGAGCAGTGGCGCGGGCACGAAGTGGACCTGGTCATCACCGATTGCAACATGCCGGTTGCCAGTGGTTATGAACTGGCGGGTGCGATCCGCGATGAAGAACGGTTCGAGGGCGGATCACCGACATTGATTCTGGGGTTTACCGCCAATGCACAGCCGGAGGAAAAAATCCGCTGTATCGAGGCGGGTATGGACGATTGTCTGTTCAAACCGATTCGATTGGGCGACTTGAGCAAATGGCTGGCCGAAAGGTTCGGCCACCTCCCGACGGGCGCGAACGAACAACGGCCAAACGCCGAGATCGACTTGAGCGGTTTGGCGAAGTATGTCGGTGCGGACGATGAACTGATCGCCGAATTGCTGCGCGACGTAATGGCGACTAATCGCGATGATCGCGCGCGTCTGCTGCAGGCACATGTCACCCACAATTATCCTCTCCTGCAAGAGCTGGCGCACCGTATCAAGGGCGGCGCGCAGATGGTTCGTGCGCAGTCATTGGTGACGTGTTGCGAACAACTGGAGCGTGCCTGCGGCGAGGGCCGCGCTTCGCTGATCGACGCCGCCGTCGATCAGCTGCAACAGGCGATGACGCGCCTGGACCGTAGTCTTGAGGTCAGGCGCGATTAATCCCAGTTCGGTGCGATGCCTTTGGGGCTGGTCAGGCGTTGGCCGCGATCCAGGCTGCAGATCAGCGCCATGTCGGCGTCACTCAACTGCATGCCACAGGCCTTGAGGTTGCTGGCGAGGTTGATGCGTTTGGTCGACGAAGGAATCACCGCGTACCCCAACTGCATGGCCCAAGCCAGGGTGACCTGTGCCGGTGTCGCCTGAAGGCGCTCGGCGATGTGTGCAATGACCGGGTCCTTGAGTACTTCGCCATAGGCCAGGGTCATGTACGACGTGATCTGGATACCCTGGCTTTGCGCGAACTCGACCACCTTGCGGTTTTGCAAGTACGGGTGCAGTTCGATCTGGTGGGTGGCGATGTTTTCGGCACCGACGGCGGCGATCGCCCGTTGCATCAGGTCGATGGTGAAGTTCGACACGCCGATCTGCCGAGTCAGGCCCAGGCGCTTGGCTTCGAGCAGGGCGCCCATGAATTCTTCGACCGATACCTGGTCTTCGGGCGAGGGCCAGTGGATCAGTGTCAGGTCCAGGTAGTCGGTCTGCAGTTTTTGCAGGCTTTCCTTGAGGCTTTCAAGCAGACGATCCTTGGCGAAATTGGCCACCCAGATCTTGCTGGTGATGAACAGCTCTTGCCGGGGGATGCCGCTGGCGGCAATGGCTTCACCGACTTCAGCTTCGTTTTCGTAGATTTGCGCGGTGTCGATGGCCCGGTAGCCAAGTTCCAGAGCGGTGCTGACCGAATCAATGACCACCTGGCCTTGCAAGCGAAAAGTACCAAGACCGAATGCGGGAACAGACATGAATGACTCCAGAGGTTGCAGTGGGAATGCATTGAGTATCCGCGCCTGCATTCGCGGGAAAAACCGCTGGGTGGGCAAAGCAATGTTTACCGTAAGTCAAGAAACGCTGTATTCCGGTGAGGTTATCGACGTTTGAAATGTCCTCTTCGCGAGCGACCCCGCTCCCACATTTAATCTTCAGTGAGCACGGGCTTTTTTGTGTCCCATATAGATTAAATGTCTGAGTGGGCTCGCTTGCGAAGGCAGCACCGCGGTTCTGGAGCCTTACCCTCGAGCCTCAAGAATCATGCAAGTGGTCGTCCCTGTCGCATACAAGCGCCCATCCACATCATAAATCCGCCCTTCGGCCAGTGCTGTCGAGCGCCCCAGATGGACGATTTTGCCCTCGGCGCGCACCGGGCCGCTGGCGTTGTTCAAGGCGCGGACGTAGCTGATGCGCAGGTCCAGCGTGGTGTAGCCCTGGCCTTTTTTCAATTGCGTATGGATCGCACAACCCATGCAGGAGTCCAGCAACGTTGCGGCATAGCCACCGTGCACGGTGCCCAGCGGGTTGTAGTGCCTTGAATCGGGCGTGCCCTGAAAAACGAACAGCCCGGCGGACCATTCGATAGGGATGAAATCCATCAGCACGCCAATGGGCGGCGAAGGCAGGTCACCGTTGCCGATGCCTTCGAAAAACTCGGCAGGCGACAGGGCGCTGACCTCGGCCATGGACAAACTGCCAGGTCCTTGCAGACGAGCGCGTATGGCCTGTTCCTGGGCGATCCATTGGGCGAGGGTGGCTTCGCGGTTGGGGCTTTGCATATTCAAGACCTCGGGCAGGAGCGGATATTATGGTTGTAATTCTCGGTAATATTATGTCCGGAATAAAAAGTCCGCCAGTCCCATAAATCCTGAGCTTCTCACTATCAGAGGGTGTTGATGCCTTGCACCATCGTTCTCCCGATAGAACACAGAGACTGATTTTTGCAGTCTAGTGCAGCAAAGGTCATGGTTTTAAGCTTTGTCCATGGCCTTACTCACTTCATCAGGAGACACCATGAAAAACATCATTGGTATCTACACCAGTCCACGGACCCATTGGGTCGGCGACGGTTTTCCGGTGCGCACGCTGTTTTCCTACGACAACCTGGGCAAACACATCAGTCCGTTTCTGCTGCTCGATCACGCCGGCCCCGCCGAATTCACTCCGACCACCGAGCGACGTGGTGTGGGGCAGCATCCCCATCGCGGCTTTGAAACCGTGACGATCGTTTACAAAGGTGAAGTGGAACACCGCGATTCCACCGGCAGCGGCGGCAAGATCGGCCCCGGCGATGTGCAATGGATGACTGCCGCTTCCGGGATCCTGCATGAAGAGTTCCACTCCAGCGACTTCGCCAAAATCGGCGGCACGCTGGAGATGGTGCAACTGTGGGTCAACTTGCCGGCCAAGGACAAAATGGCCGAGCCCGGTTACCAGACAATCCTCGATGGCGATATCCCGAGCATCGCCTTGAAGGACAACGCCGGCCGCCTGCGATTGATTGCCGGCGAATTCGACGGCCATGCCGGCCCTTCGCACACCTTCACGCCCATCGATGTCTGGGACCTGCGCCTCAATGGTGGCAAGTTGCTGACACTGGACTTGCACGAAGGTCGCAACACAGCAGTGGTGGTGCTGCGCGGCACGGTTCAGGTCAATGGTCTGGAACTGGTGCGAGAAGGGCAGCTGGCGCTGTTCGAGCGCAAGGGCGATCAGTTGAGCCTTGAAGCCAATAGCGACGCAGTGGTGCTGTTGCTCAGCGGCGAACCGATTGATGAACCTATCGTTGGTCACGGCCCGTTCGTGATGAACAGCGAGCAAGAAATCCACCAGGCGTTCGCCGACTTCCAGTCCGGCCGCTTCGGCCAGATGCACGGTTGACTGCAGGAGCTACCGCAGGTTGCGGCCTTTTGATCTTGATCTTCGGACGTTCTCGGAGCGATAAAAATCAGGATCAAAAGATCGCAGCCTGCGGCAGCTACAATGTGTGCGATATTTGCGTTCATTGTCCTGTGCCGGAGTTGCTTGATGCTGTCGTTGATCGCCGAACACCCGTTGATCTGCGCCTTGGTCCTGATCCTGATCGATATGGTCATGTGGCGCTTGATCGACGCCAACCACCACAGCTGGAAACTGTTCCTGCGGGTAGTGATTTTTTCGCTGTACAGCGTTTTGCTGTTCAACGAAGGCATGAACCCGATGGTGCCGGCGCCGTGGGCGGACAACGTGCCGTTGCACCTGGCGGCCACCGGTTTGCAGATCGCCTGGTGGTTATTCGCCGCGCGCACCCTGACGGTGCTGATTGGCGCGGCGATGATGCAAAGGGTCGGGCATACCGGGCGATTGCTCCAGGACCTGCTCGGTGCGCTGATTTTCCTGATCGCGGTGATTGCCGCGCTGGCCTATGTGCTCGATTTGCCGGTCAAAGGCGTGCTGGCGACTTCCGGCGCGCTGGCGATCATCGTCGGCCTGGCGTTGCAGAGCACACTCAGCGATGTGTTCTCCGGGATCGTCCTCAATACCACCAAGCCCTACCAACTGGATGACTGGATTGCCATCGACGGCACCGAAGGTCGGGTTATCGACATCGACTGGCGGGCCACGCGGTTGCAGACATCCCAGGGCAGCATGATCGTGATCCCCAACTCGCTCGCGGCCAAGGCCAAGATCACCAACTTCAGCCGGCCCAGTGACATGTTCGGCGTTTCCATCAGTTTGCAGGTCAGCCCCCATGTCCGTCCGCAAACCGTGATCGATGCTCTCGAGCGGGCCATGCAAGGCTGCCGCATTCTGCTGAGTGCGCCGGGGCCGAAGGTGGCGCTCAAAAGCTCCAGCGCTGCTGGCGCGGATTATGAAATCAGCGGGTTCGTTGCCTCGATGAGCGAAAAGCGCACGGTGCGCAATCAGCTGTTCGACCTGGCATTCCGGCACTTGCGGGCGTCCGGGATCAATTTGCTCTCGAGCGTCGAGCCCAATCCCGAGAGCGATTCTTCACGGCCACGGGCGTTGCTCGACAGTTCGCCGATTTTCTCGACCTTGCGCCAGGAAGAGAAAGAAACCTTCAGCCAGAACATGGCCCTGCAGACTTTCCGTGCCGGCGAGACGATCCTGGCGGCGGGGGAGGTCAGTCATCACTTGTTCATCATCGAGTCCGGCGTGGTGTCGGTGACGTTGAACGTCCACGGCGCGCTCATCGAAACCGGGCGCATGGGGCCAGGGGAAGTGATCGGCGAGGCTGGCATCCTCACCGACACATCGTCGGCTGCCGAGTTTGCCGCGAAGACTTTTTGCACGCTTTACCGTATTGAAAAGGACTACCTGAAACCGTGCCTGGATGCTCGCCACGACATCAACGATGCGATGAAAACCTTGCTGGATTTCCGCTTGCACAAGGTGCAGTCGCTGATTCAGGAAGAACCGGTTGTGGTGCGCAAGAAAGGGTTTTTGCAGTGGTTGCTCAAGCGCGCCTGACGGCGGTAAAGGTCGTCGGCGTCAGACCCGCGGCTCGACCGTCAACCAGTATTGGGTCATGCGGCTGATATTCAGCGGCAAGGTATCGCTGAGCAGGCGCAGGCTGGCGTCGGTGTCGCGCAGGGAAAATGCGCCCGACACACGCAGCCCGGCGACGTCCGGGTGGCAGCGCAATACCCCCGGGCGGTAGCGGCCAAGTTCGCTCAACAGTTCATCCAGTCGCATGTTGTTGGCCAGCAGCATGCCCTTGTCCCAAGCGACGGTGTCGAGGTCAAAACGCTGCGCAGCCTCGGCCCTGTCGAGCCTGAAGCGCTGACGCTCGCCAGCACTGAGGGTCGTGCTTTCGCGCAGTAATTGCGGGGTGACCACCACTTGCCCTTCGAGAACGGACACCCGACTTGTGGCGTTTTCTGTGCGCACGCAAAACCGGGTGCCCTGCGCATGAGCCGTGCCTTGCGGAGTTTCGACGATAAAGGGGCGCGCGCCGGGGTCTTTGGCGCTGCTGATCAACATTTCGCCATTGAGCAACAGGACGCGTCGCTCTTGCGGATTGAAAGCGATGTTCACCGCGCTGTCGGTGTTGAGCAGCAACTGGCTGCCATCGGGCAGTTGAAGGTTTTTCTGTTCACCCACGGCGGTGCGCTGATCGGCGGTCCATTGCTCCCAAGGCAGGTGTTGCGATGCCATACCCAAGGGCCCGGCAATAAACAACAAGCCCAGCCGGGTGAGGGTCTGTCGGCGACTCAAGCCCTCTTTGCGCGAAGCCCGTTGCAAAGTCTGCATGGCGAGGTTGGCCGGCACACCACGAAAATCCCCGAGCAGTACTTCGACCCGCTGCCAGGCCTGGGCATGCTCGGCACTGCGGCTGCGCCATTGGGCGATGGCCTGGTGATCGGCGGCCGTTGCCGTGCCGGAATGCAGTTGCACCAGCCAGTCGGCCGCTTCGCCAAGAATCTGCGGGTTGATCAGTGACGAATTCATCAGGCGACACTCAGGCAGGCAATGAACGCCGTGCGCATGTGGCGTTTGACGGTGATCAACGAGACATTCAAACGGGTGGCGATCTGCGCGTACGTAAGGCCCTCGATCTGCGACAGCAAGAACGTTTCGCGGGTGACGGCGGGCAGTTCCCGTAGCAGCGCTTCGATGCGCCACAGGGTTTCAAGGATCAGCAGACGGGTTTCCGGCGACGGCACTTCGGCCGCCGGCAAATGCGCGATGGTTTCCAGGTACGCGCGCTCGATGTCCTGCCGCCGCCAGCGGTCAATCACCAGGCCTTTGGCAATGTGCGTCAGCAATGCCCGCGGCTCGCTGCCCAGCGGTTTCACCACCTGACGTGTCAACAAGCGCAGGAAGGTGTCGTGGGCCAGGTCGGCCGCATCACAACGGTTGCCCAGTTTGCGATGCAGCCAACTCTGCAGCCAACCGTGATGTTCGCTGTAGAGATGATGAACTTGCTGGTTCAGGGATTGATCGGCGGACGGCATGGCGGGCAAGTACTCGACTCGGGCATCCTGCGTGAGTGCAATTAAGAATTGATCGCATTCTAGTGGGGCGGGCCGAGTGATGGCAATTCACATTTCGCAGTTTCTTTCGGAACCTGTGCCAGTGGCCTCCTCGAGTTCTCGAATATTGGCTATTTGTCCTTAACGCTCGGGGGACTAACGTAGCTCCACCCCCATTTGTCCTGGAGCTCACCATGCAACCGCGTATCGATTTCTACACCGCCAGCCCTGATGCCCTCAAAGCCATGATCGCGCTGGAGACCGCTGTATCCAAGCTGCCGCTGGAAAAGAACCTGATCGAACTGGTCAAGTTGCGCGCCTCGCAAATCAACGGTTGTGCCTTCTGCATCGACATGCACACCGCTGACGCGATCAAAGGCGGCGAAACCCCACGCCGTCTTTTTGCCGTGACTGCCTGGCGTGAAGCGCCATTCTTCACCGAACGTGAACGCGCCGCTTTGCTGTGGACCGAATCCCTGACCCAGCTCAGCCTGACCCACGCCCCGGATGAAGATTACGAGGTGGTCGCGGCCCAGTTCAGCCCCAAGGAACTGGTCGACCTGACAGTCGCCATCAACACCATCAACAGCTGGAACCGCCTGGCCGTCGGCTTCCGCAAAACCCCTCAGGCCTGATTTTCAGGAACAGTGCCGAGGCTCAATGGGCATCGGCACTCGGCGTGGGCGGTGGTTGCTCCTTGGTGAACACCATCGGGATCATCGAACCACCGAGAAGTCCTTGCAGCGCGCGGAAAGCAATCATGCTCTGGATGTTTCAGGCTGCGCCGCAGAGCAGCTTGCGATCAGGTATCTGGTTCCTCTGCCAGTGGTCGGGCAGAGCCAGGAAAAGCGAGGGTAATGCAAGGAGGCGATTGTGGTTTGGTTACGGCATCGAAACACAAGAAACATTATGAAAGAAGCAGTCGAGCGCGAGCTTCCGGACCCTATGCTAGCTTGAGGGGCAGCTGATCACGGCTACAAAACCTCGTAACCAAAATGTGCAAAGAAGCTCGCTTATGCCGCTACAGCGACCCATTTCCTCATTACCCGCCTGCGACGAAAACGGGAACCTTTTTCAGGTGAAAGACCGTTCAACTAGCACTTGGGTACATGACGGCTCCACATTTGACAGGGCCGCAACGTCAGCGGTCCTGGATGATCTTTGTTTTGATTTACCGACGGGGGCTGATGAATCTTGTTTGGTAAGCGGCCTTGTGACAATGCCATTTGTGCAGGCTTGAATGGGCGCCCGACGGCGCCCGTTGTTCAGCGGGGCTTCAAGCCGAAAGCTGTGCCTGCAAACGCCGTCCTACGACATCCATCAAATCGCAACCCTCGCGCAGAGACGTCACCAACACCCGCGCCAGTTCACTGTGAACCCCTTCATTGAAGGCAAAACTTTCCAGCAATTGAGTCGCAGTGCGGATGCGGTAGGCCGCGGTTTCGTGCAATACGTCGAGCGGTGCTTCGGTGTCGATCAGCAATGATGGGATGGTGCAGTCGATGCCGGTGACAGGCATGTATCGATCCATGACAAAAATCCTCCTTGGGAAAAGAACGCGACCACAACCTTTACCGATTTGACGGAGTTTCGGTTGAACCGCCGGGTGGGTCGATGTTGTCCAGCGCTCGATTGACCAACAACCCTCCCAGCGCGGCCAGTTGCTGGATGGCCAACGCTACATTGCGGCGCGAACCCTCCAGTTCGCAGGCGAGATCGGTGCTCATGACATTGAGCGAGGCAAGGGTTTCACAGGCGTGACAAAGCAATGATTCGGTGTCGACATTCGGGACGATAGTAAAGACATCGCTGACGGGGTCAGGGCGCTTTGGATTGCGCAGGCGTGCACTGACGAGCGGCTCGGTGATGTCCGAGAGTTTGGAGAGATCGATAGCCTCGAAGGCTGATTGGTCAGAGGGTTGAGAAGAGTTGGGGGCGGCTTTTTTCACGTTGGTGCTCCGAGCAAGGGTTGAGGAATATGTAAGTCCTGCGCCGCCGATCAAAAGTGGTTGAAGGCAGTACATGAGTTGATGGACTGCTGGATTTATTACCAGAAAATTCTATTTAATTAATCATAAAATTGAACATCTATGTAATTAAATGATTCATCTTCGGTTGCTTCGATAGTTCTGTAGGTTGATTCGTCAGGTAGCTTTAAAATTTCCGTAGGAAATATCTTTAAGTTAAGTCTGGCGGGTCTGTCAGACTTGACGTTGAGAATGCTCGTGTGAAACATTAATTGACGGTTATCGGGTGTGGTTGCAATATTATTTTTGTATAGAGATAAGGTTGGTATTGTTTTTTAATAAAAAATAACGGTGTTGAATTTCTGTC
>NZ_RCNW01000522.1:0-3704 GCF_004307605.1 Pseudomonas sp. Sample_24 | reverse complement strand
CACTCCCTGGGCGCCGCCGGCGTTCACGAAGCGATCTACTGCATGCTGATGATGGAAGGCAATTTCATTGCCGGCTCCGCCAACATCGACGAGCTGGACCCTGAAGTGGCCGACCTGCCGGTGCTGACCAAGACCCGCGAGAACGCCACCATCAACACTGTGATGAGCAACAGTTTCGGTTTCGGTGGCACCAACGCCACGCTGGTACTGAAGCGCTGGGAAGGCAAGTAATTCCCCGCTGAGCCACACATGAAAACGCCCCGACTGGTTCGGGGCGTTTTTTTTTGCCTTTTGAATTAACCAGGCTGACATATTACCTGTGGGAGCTGGCTTGCCAGCGATGACGTCGGCACAGCAAACATCAGCATCGGCTGACACACCGCTATCGCTGGCAAGCCAGCTCCCACAGGATGAAATATGTCGATGGAAGATGAAGCTTTTGTCATGCAACCATCCGCCCAGCGACTGAATGTCGCGGTTTCCGTGGGCTGCAGGACTGTTTCCAATTCTGCAACAAACCCTTTCCAAAGCCAGTCGTTTACTTAGCAAGCTACCAAAACATATAACAGAGTCCTGCACATGCCTTGCTGCAGATAACAGAGATTGGAGCTAGCAGATGACTGTAAAAGTAACTGAACGCGACGATTCAAAAATGTCCCATGAAGGCGTAGCCGCCGGTATCCGGATCTGGGATGTACATCAACAGGAATTGCTGGTGGGGATGTTCCATAGCGAGACCGACGCCCAGAATTACAAGGCCGAGTTGGAAATGCTGGAACATGAACGCGAACTCATGACTGGCTGAACACGAAACGTGCCCTCGCTGCAGCTCGCCCTTCCTACACAGTGAGCTGCAGCGCAATCTGACACGTTACGTAATGCGCAAAGAAGCCAGATGAACATCGCCATCGATCACCACTGAAGGGACAACCCCGACGATCTTTCCCGCGTCATGTCTGACCACCTCGCATTCCCCATCGTCGAAACCGTCGTTCCTGACGGAGTACTGTATCGATGGCAGATGCCGTTTGCTGTAGTCCAAGCCCATGCCACAAGCAATCAGAAAATCGATCTTCGAATTTTTCAGTTCAATCTCCTCGTCTCGCTCGCCCTCTTTAAGCAGCGAATAATCAAGGCACAGATTGACGCCGAACGGACAGCCGGGAACAAGATTGTTCAAAAATCTTCCTTCATAACTGTCGAAGTAACTGTGTTCGGCTTGCACACTGCTGAGCGCCTTGACCTTTACAACAAAGTCACCGAAAAGATTAAAGTACCAATACCCCGCCGATGTCCCGACATGCCGGCCAAAATCGATACCTGACACATAACGTTTTGGCCACATCGAAATAAGCGGTTTATCCACCTCATACTCTTTGTTGGAGATGACCAGCAAATAATTGATGGCCTCGTAATGATTGGAGTCGCTCTGCTCAATTTTTATAAGGCTTGCGCAACTTCCTCCCAGCAAAACGATTTTCCCATAATGCTCAACCGGGAGATCCTCCATCAACGTCATGACAGCAGCCGATAGCTTTTCAAGGTAAGCGGAGTTCAGTTCGTGAAGTTCCTCCTCACTCTGCACGACGTGCCAGGGTATGTTCCAGAAGAACTCGGGCAGGGTAAAGAACAGACAGGCGGCACCCGCATGCCGCTCGCGAGCGGCCTTGGCTGCGACCTTTATTTTCCAGCGCACATGATCAACCCGCGCATCGAGTTCGCTCGTCAGGTAATCATTGATGGATAGGTAGGACGGTCTTTGTTTGGAAAATTGTGATTTAAAAGTAGGTTGGCGCAACGAAGCAATATTGATCAACATCAAACATATCCTTATGTCATAAAATTCATTCCATTGGGTTTTCTCCGCTGTGCAACTTCACTTGCAAGTAAAGTATTTTTGGCAAAAGAAAACCCGAAAGATCGTATCGATACGATGTTTCGGGCTCAATATAAAAATCAAGTGAATTGCCAGCAAACATGTAAGTTCGCTAACAAGACAAATGGATTACCACATCAGATCATCAGGAATCTGGTAAGCCGCGTACGGATCGTCCTCGGCTGCGACTTCTTCCGTCTTCACGTTCAGCTGCACAATGCGCTGAGGGTCACGCTCCTGGATCTTCAGCGCCGCTTCACGGGGAATGACTTCATAACCACCGGCATGATGCACGATGGCCAGCGAACCATTGCTGAGCTTGTTGCGCATCAGCGTATTGACCGACAGACGCTTGACCTTCTTGTCATCAACGAAGTTGTAGTAATCCTCAGTCGTCAGCTTCGGCAGGCGCGTGGCTTCAATCAATTGCTTGATCTGCGCGACACGGGCCTTGGCTTCGGCTTTTTCCTTCTGCTGGCGATTGAGCTCCTGATCGCGCTTGACCTTCTCGGCCATGGCTTCCTGGGCTGCACGCTGCTGGGAATCATCCAGTTCGACCTGGCCTTTGTGGGCCAGACGCTGTTGCTTCTGTTTGTCTTTGCTGACCTGCTTGGCCTGCTTCTGGTTGACCAGCCCTGCTTTGAGCAACTGGTCGCGAAGGGAAATGCTCATGGTGCTTATTACTCACTTAGGCAACTGCTCAACCGCAGCTGGGCAAATTCTTTTCCTGACGTTTGGCTTCGCCCCACAAGGCGTCCAACTCTTCGAGGGTGCAATCTTCCATGGGTCGGTGGGTGTCGCGCAATGCCTGTTCGATAAAACGGAAACGTCGCTCGAACTTGCCATTGGCGCCACGTAGTGCGGTTTCCGGGTCAATCTTCAGATGACGCGCAAGATTGACCACGGAAAACAACAGGTCGCCGATCTCGCCAGCCACCGCCTCGGGATCGTTTTGCGACATGGCTTCGAGGACTTCATCGAGTTCTTCGCGCACCTTGTCGAGTACCGGCAGAGCGTCGGGCCAGTCGAAACCCACCTGCGCTGCGCGTTTCTGCAATTTTGCCGAGCGTGACAACGCCGGCAATGCAGCGGGCACGTCATCGAGCAACGACAGCTGCAGCGGTGCCGCAGATTTCTCCGCGCGCTCTTCGGCCTTGATCTCTTCCCAGCGTTGCTTGACTTGCTCTTCGGTCAACCGAGGCACATCCAGCGGCGCATTGAGATCACCTGTAGGGAACACGTGGGGATGCCGGCGGATCAGTTTGCGGGTGATGCTGTCGACCACACCGTCGAACTCGAAGCGCCCTTCCTCCCGGGCCAGTTGGCTGTAATAAACCACCTGGAACAGCAAGTCGCCGAGTTCGCCCTGTAAATGATCGAAGTCACCACGCTCGATGGCGTCGGCGACTTCGTAGGCTTCCTCAAGGGTATGCGCAACGATGGTGGCGTAGGTTTGCTTGATGTCCCACGGGCAACCGTACTGCGGGTCGCGCAGGCGGTTCATCAGATGAAGCAAGTCTTCAAGTGAATACATCGGGTCAGTCTCAACAAGACCTGTGGGAGCTGACCTGCCGGCGATGCGGACAACTCGATCTCTGAGGAAAATCGAGGTGATGCCATCGCTGGCAAGCCAGCTCCCACAGTTGATCGGCGTCGTTCTTCACGGCGTACGGTTACGCCGGGTTTCGATGATGTTCGGCAATTGGGAAATCCGCCCCAGCAACCGCCCCAATGCATCCAGCCCCGGAATCTCGATGGTCAGGGACATCAGCGCCGTGTTGTCCTCCTTGTTCGAACGGGTGTTGACCGCCAGCACGTTGATCCGCTC
>NZ_RCNW01000279.1:0-3716 GCF_004307605.1 Pseudomonas sp. Sample_24 | reverse complement strand
CTTCGCCGGTGACCAGCGACACCGGGCAGCCATGGGTGGCGGTGCGGTCGGCGGCATCGGCGCTGTCGCCGTTGGGGTTTTTCGCCTGTTGCGAGGCGTCGTCGTGGTGCTCGTGTTTTTTCAGCGAGGTGTTGTTGCGAGCATTCCAGCGCAGTTGCATCCGGCCTTTTTTCAGGCCCGCCGCAACGCCCCGTGCGGCCACATTTTTGTAGCGGTCAACGTAACCGCTGAAGGTGTTGACGATGGCGAACAACGCATTGACGAGACGCGTCAGCGCACTGATCATCTGCGCGCCCCGCCCCGCCAAACGCGTTGCCAGATAGGCCACACCGCCCCCGGCCGTGGCGAAGGTCAGGACGATGGCGATCAGGATGTCGATCAGCAACTCCACCACGACCTTCGACAGCGCTTCGGCGGTGCTGCCAGCGATCACGCTGGGCGGCAGCATTTCCAGCCAGAGACTGGCCGTGCGCAACAGCAGACACAGGGCCGCTTCGTCACTGGCCAGCAGCTGGATTCTTGCCATGGCTTGCGGCGTTTTCTGCGCCATTTCCTTCAACGCAATTGCACTGCTGCCCAGTCGCGCAACAAACGCCTCGGGATCCTTGAGGATGTCCGAAAGCAGATTGATCCCGTCCCACACGCCCTCGATCGCCGCCCAACTCCCGGCCAGCAAGCCGTTGCCCACGGCGGTTGAAGAGGACTGCGACCATTGCGGCTTGAACCCCTCCCACTCATTGCGCAGCCACTTGTCCAGGTCCAGGGACAGGCCGTCGTAGGAGGAGAACAGCGCTTCAACCTGCGCCTCTGTGACCTCGCCTTGCACGCGCACGCGATAGAATTTGTCCGGCTCTCCCTCGAACTCACCTTTACCGTCTGCGTCGAGGGTCACCGGCTTCGTCTCGCCACCCTCCACCGCAATCACATCAACCTTGATGTTCCCCAGCGGAACGTCGTACACCGACTCGAACTTGCTCTCGATGTGCAGGATTCCACCCTTCGGACACTGCGCCACGGTCGAGATGAAGTCGTCGTCTGCACTACTGACCACGGTGCTGGTATTACCCAGCTTGATCACCCGCTCCATGCCCATCAGCGAAGGCATGTCCGTAGCGCGGCTGACCTGATCGGCGGCCTGGCTGAACCATCGCTTGAGCTGTTGGCGGTACAGCGTGAGGGTGTCCGGGAAACTGTCGAGCTCTCGCTCAATACGGGTGACGTGATCCATCAGCCCACCGGAACATCTGGGGCCACGTAAAAAACCGGGTCGAACATAAGCAATCCTTCGCGCAGGAAATTTGGCGCAATGGACTTTGCGGGGGTTCAGCGGGGAAAGAAGTCAGGCAAGGATGAGGTTGCTGTAGGGCGTTTCGCTAAAAGCAAAAACGCGGCGCAGGGGTCGATCCCAGCGCCGCGCTCAGCAAACAGGTCAGTCTTTAATGCGTGCTATCAGGGGAATCCAGCGCCTGCAGTTTGATCTGCGCCAGCGGATGTCCGGCCTTCGCGGCGATGGTCCAGAACCGCGCCGCTTCAGCCGGATCCGGCGCCTTGCTCGGGCTTCCGGAAAGGTAGATCACGCCGACCTGATAGGCTGCTTTGCCATCCCCGCCCAATGCCGCCAGACGCAGAAGGCGTATGCCTTCCTCGCGAGCCCCCAGTCCGACGCCGCGGAAGGTCAGGATGTGACCATAGAAGCTCTGGGCACCGACATCGCCCAGGTTCGCCATGCGGGCAAACTGGCCCTCAAGCCATTTCCAGCCGCGCGGTTGACGCACAAACCATGACCAGTGAAACAGCCTGCGCGCGAGCCAGTACCCAGCCCGCGCCTTGAGTCGAAAAAACATTCAGGCTTCCGCCGATTCCGGGTATTCGTATTCGAAAACACGCACCACTTCCGAGGCATGCCACGACGCTGCTGCGACGCCATCGGAGGGCCCGGAAAAGCGCCCCAGTCGCTCGACGCATTCAAAAAAACCGGTACGTGGCAGGCGGCTGGCACCCTGGCTGATCACCAGCGAACTGCGCAGTGGCTGCTCGGCTTTGGCGTCCAGTGCGGCCAGATGTTCCAGTGCCGCGGTCAAGGTTTGCATGGCCGGTGTCGGCAACTGCAAACGCTCCAGCAATGCTCGATAAGTCAGTAGATGACGCTGCCGGCGCGCCTGATCCAGCTCACCCAGCAATCCATCCCAGTGTTGACGACTGATGCGTACGCTCACGATTCATCCCTCCACCCCGGCACCGTCAACTCCCAGGCCAGGCTGCGACGTATCGCGGCGTCGGGCAGACGCTCGCCACTTTCGATCATGGCCAGATAGGATGGGCTGATGCCTACCGTGCGGGCCAACGCTTCAATGGCGATGCCCTTTCCTTCGCGCAAACTGCGTAGTTGATCAAGACCTGGAAGGGTCGGGTCTTGGCTTGTCGCGGCCAGCGGCGCCGGGGCCGGGCTCGACGGTGCTTCTTTGATGCCTGCTGCTTTCAGTAGAGCCTGATATTGAGCCCATGGCAAAACCGCATATTCGGGCTCGCCTTCGCGTGTAATTATCTGAATATCCATGACTACCCCGTAGGACAACAACACTTAGCGAGTCGGCACTTTTCCCTAGAAGTGTAATCCTAACAGCGGCTAAGGTCGCGGGGGGTATCTATCTGAGGATAAGTCGGGGTCGACCTATCTTTTTTTCGGTCCCTGAAGGTGAAGTTGTTCCGGCGTATCGGGCAAGCGCTCAACCACGGCAAGCTTCTCCGGCAATTGCCGTTTGCGCCAGGCGCGAAACGCGTTGAGCTCATCGTCGAGGACTTTCATGAGCCAGGCGAGTACGGCGATGTCATCGATCATGCCAAACAGAGGCAGGAAATCCGGGATCGCATCCACCGGGCTGAGGAAGTACATCAAACCTGCCACCACGGAGATCAACGCCTTGGGGCTGATGGACCGGTACTCGCCGCGCCAGTACGCCAGGCAAAGCGCCTGCAACAGACGCAAATCATCTTTAAGTTTGCCCAACCGGTTACCTTGGCTGGCACTTTTGCTGGCCACGGCGAACAACAAGGTCGGCAATCGCCCACGTGCGATCAGGCGCCCGGCCAGTGGCAAGAAACGAGCGAAACTCCAGGGTGCTTTCATCATTCCTCCCACTAGAATGTTATCCACACAAATTGTGGATAACCTTGTGAACAGACCTGCTTTTCACGGCTGAAAGCCCCGCAACACAAGGGCCGAACTTAGATCGGGCGTTTTTTACACATCAAAAAAAACCCAAGATTTCATTGACTTGACAGCCCCGCGCGGTTAGCAGCGGTCCTACATTGGCTATGACTCCAGCCTACAGCATCTGTTCGCTTTGTTTATCCGCGCCAAATGCCGGATGCAACAACGCCCCGCATAAGCGAGGCGTTGTTTGTGACCCAGGCGCCGATTTACTTGGCAGCGTCTTCTTTTGCCGCATCTTTGATGCCCAGCAGTTCCAGGTCGAATACCAGCACCGAGTTGGCTGGAATGGCCGGGCTTGGGCTTTGAGCGCCGTAAGCCAGTTCGCTAGGAATGTACAACTTGTACTTCTCGCCAACGTGCATCAGTTGCAGGCCTTCGACCCAACCCGGGATCACACCGCTGACCGGCAGATCAATCGGGCTGCCACGCTCGACGGAGCTGTCGAACACGGTGCCATTGGTCAGCTTGCCGGTGTAGTGAACGGTCACTACATCAGTCGGCT